>NZ_LJJX01000016.1:0-135487 GCF_001421075.1 Frankia sp. CpI1-P
CATCTTCGCCCCGTGCTTCGCAATACCACCCGCCTCGTACTCCCGCCCCACCATGAACCCCGAGATGTTCTGCAGGAACACCAACGGAATCCCCCGCTGATCACACAACTCGATGAAATGCGCCCCCTTGAGCGCCGACTCGCCGAACAACACCCCGTTGTTCGCCACGATCCCCACCGGATGACCATGCAACCGCGCCGTCCCGGTCACCAACGTCGACCCGTACTCCCGCTTGAACTCCGCGAACCGACTCCCGTCCACCACCCGCGCGATCACCTCCCGCACGTCATACGGCGTCCGCGAATCCGTCGGCACCGCCGCGTACAGGCCGGCCGGGTCGACCGCGGGCTCCTCCACCGCCGCGACCGGCCAGGGCCGCGCCGCCCGCGGGGCCAGGCTCGCGACGATCCGGCGCACGGTCTGCAGGGCGTCGGCGTCGTCGTCGGCCAGGTGGTCGACGACCCCGGAGGTCTTCGCGTGCAGCAACCCACCGCCGAGGTCCTCGGCCGCGACGACCTCCCCGGTGGCGGCCTTGACCAGCGGCGGGCCACCCAGGAAGATCGTCCCCTGGTTGCGGACGATGACCGTCTCGTCGCTCATCNCCGGGACGTAGGCGCCGCCCGCCGTCGACGAGCCGAGCACCGCCGCGATCTGGGCGATGCCGGCCTTGGACATCGTGGCCTGGTTGTAGAAGATCCGGCCGAAATGCTCCCGGTCCGGAAACACATCGTCCTGCATCGGCAGGAACGCCCCACCGGAGTCGACGAGGTAGACGCAGGGCAGCCGATTATGCAGCNCCACCTCCTGCGCCCGCAGGTGCTTCTTCACCGTCAGCGGGTAGTACGTCCCGCCCTTCACGGTGGCGTCGTTCGCGACGACGACGCATTCCCGCCCCGCGATCCGGCCGATGCCCGTGACGATGCCCGCACCCGGCGCGTCGCCGTCGTACATCCCGTCGGCGGCCAGCGGGGACAGTTCCAGGAAGGGGCTGCCCGGGTCGAGCAGCACCTCGATGCGCTCGCGCGCCAGCAGCTTGCCGCGCTCGACGTGCCGGCGCCGCACGGGCTCCGGGCCGCCCAGGGCCGCCGCGGCGAGCCGCTCGCGCAGCTCGGCGACGAGCGCGGCGTGGGTCTCGGCGTACCCGCGCGCCGCGGGCGAGGCGGCGTCGACGGCGCTGCGCAGCGGCGGCCCGGTCAGGTCCTCCGCCGCCGCGGCCCGTGCGCGTGCGGCGGCGGGGCCGTCGCCGACGTTAACAGTCGCTAACATGGGTCCAGATGTTAGCGCGCGCTAACACTCCCGTCGACCGTCCGGCCTGCCGGGACGTCCGCCACCGCCCGCGCACTTCCGGCCACCGGCCGGTGGGCCGCGCTTGGTAGCCTCTGCCCGGAGGAGGACCACATCGTGCCGTCGCGTGCCACCCGGGTGACGCCCCCGGCGGGTCTGGCCCCCACCTTCTCCGACGCCGCCTCGGACGCCGCCTCGGACGCCGCCTCGGACGCCGCCGCAGCGCCCGCCCACACGGCGGTGAAGGATCCCGCGCCCGCGCCGGCCGCGGCCGAGCCCGACCCCACCGGCGCGGCCCCCCCTGGCGCAGCCCCGGTCGCGGCTTCGCCGGTCAGGCGGCCTCGCACCGGGCGCCGGGACGACCTGCTGCAGGCGGCGGCCCGGCTGTTCGCCGAGCGGGGGTTTCGCGGGGTCGGCATCGAGCAGATCGGCGCCGCGGTCGGCATCCGCGGGCCCGGCATCTACCGGCACTTCGCCAGCAAGGACGCGATGCTCACGGAGCTGCTCGTGGGCATCAGCCAGCATCTGCTCCAGGGTGCCCAGACCGTGCTGAGCGCGGACCCGAGCGCGTCCGACGCCCTCGACCGCCTCGTCCGCCGGCACGTCGAGTTCGCCGTCGGCAACCCCGACCTGATCGTCATCCACGACCGTGACCTGCACAGCCTGCCGGCGCCGGACGAGCACGAGGTCCGGCGACTGCAACGCGCCTACGTCGAGCTGTGGGTCGGCGTGCTGCGCCGGCTGCGCCCCGAGCTGACCGCGCCCGCCGCCCGCGTCCGCGCCCACGCGATCTTCGGTCTGATCAACTCGACCCCGCACAGCTCCGGCGCCCTCGATCCCGCGGTCCGGGCGACCACACTGCAGGCGATGGCGATCGCCGCAGCTACGGCCTAGTGTGCGCGTCGCCGTCGTCCGCGCCCAAGCCCGCGAGCAGGCGACGAGCACGCGGATGAAGAACACACGGTGCGAGCAGAAATCCGGTGGGCGGGGCGGCGACACCCTCTACGTCCACGGCTCGGCGGGCGCGCGGGTGCTGGCCGAGGACCTGGCCGACCCGAGCGCGCCGGTCGCGACCGATCCCCGTCCCAGCGCGGGAAACCGACATCTCCACCGGACTCACCCTCCCGGGCGGTCCGGCNTCCCGGGGCCTCGCTAGTCTGTCGGCGTGTCGGCGCGGGCTTCCTCACATCATCGCAGGCGAGGGCGACCTCCCGGTGTACGGCGTCTGTTGCCGCTGGGCGGGGCGGTGATCATCGTCGTGGTCCTGCTCGCGGTCTATCTCGTCGCGAACCTGGGCAATGGGGGCGCNGGAGCCACGGCACCGACCTCCCCGGCGACGCACGCCGCCCACCTCCCGTCCGTCCCGTCGACCTCCGCGACGGTCACCCCGGGTGGCGGCGCGGCCGTGGACGTCTACAGTCACGCCCGAGCCGGGATGCTGAGCGACGTCGTTCGCACCGATCCGCCGCTCGTCTACGTGCCGAACCTGCACGACGGCACGGTCAGCGTCNTCGACCAGCGCACGCTCAAGGTGGTGGACTCCTACGCCACCGGCCGCGAGCCGCAGCACGTGGTTCCGTCCTGGGACTTGCGGACACTCTGGGTGAACAACAACGCTGGTAACAGTCTGTCACCGATCGATCCGCGGACGGGCCGGCTCGCGGGCCCGGCGGTGCCCGTCGCCGACCCCTACAATCTGTACTTCACCCCCGACGGGCGCAGTGCGATGGTCATCGCGGAGGCGCTGCACCGCATCGACTTCCGTGATCCGCACACCTTCGCCCTGCGCAACGGCCTGGATGTGGGCACCGCGTGCGAGGGGGTCAACCACGTCGACTTCGCCCCCGACGGCACCTACGCGATCGCCACGTGCGAGTTCGCCGGCCGGCTCGTCAAGATCGACCTCGTCCACGAGCGGGTGCTCGGCTACCTGGATCTCGGGCGTACCGCCGCCCCGCAGGACATCAAGATNGAACCGGCCGGGAAGGTCTGGTACGTCGCCGACATGAACGCCGACGGCGTCCACATCATCGACGGAGACAGCTTCACCCGGATCGGCTTCGTCCAGACCGGGCCGGAGACCCACGGCCTGTACCCCAGCCGCGACGGCCGCTTCCTGTACGTCGCCAACCGGGGCGGCCACATGAGCTCCGACATGGTCCCGTTCCCGCACTCCGGCACCCAGGGTTCGGTCTCGGTCATCTCCTTCGCCACCCGGTCCGTCGTGGCCAACTGGCCGATTCCCGGCGGCGGAACCCCGGACATGGGCAATGTCAGCGCCGATGGCACCCGCCTGTGGCTGTCGGGACGTCGCAGCAACGTCGTCTACGTGTTCGACACCGGCGCCGCGGCAGGGGCCGATCCCACCACGGGCCGACTGCTGACGAAGATCCCCGTCGGCCGGGAGCCGCACGGGCTGACCGTCTGGCCCCAGCCCGGGCGCTACTCCCTCGGCCACACCGGAATCATGCGCTGAGGTCGCCACCGAGGCCGCCGGCCCGGGCGGCAGACGGGTCAGTCGAGGCAGACGGGTCAGTCGAGGTGGACGGTGAGGTCGGGGCCGGTGGCGGCGCGGACCTCCTCGACGGTGACGCCCGGGGCGAGCTCGCGCAGCACGAGGCCGTGGCCGGGTTCGACGTCGAGGACCGCGAGGTCGGTGATGACCCGGTGCACGCAAGCCCGGCCCGTCAGCGGCAGGGAACACTCCCGCACCAGCTTGTGGGTCCCGTCGCGGGCGACGTGCTCCATCATCACGATGACCCGCCGCGCGCCGTGCACGAGGTCCATCGCGCCGCCCATCCCCTTCACCATCCGGCCGGGGATCATCCAGTTCGCGAGGTCACCCTGCGCGGAGACCTGCATCGCGCCGAGCACCGCGACGTCGACATGGCCGCCACGGATCATCCCGAACGACGTCGCCGAGTCGAAATACGACGCCCCCGGCAGCACGGTCACCGTCTCCTTGCCCGCGTTGACCAGGTCCGCGTCGACCCGGTCCGGAGCCGGGTAGGGGCCGACTCCCAGGATGCCGTTCTCGCTGTGCAACACCACCGTCACGTCGGCCGGCAGGTGACCCGGCACCAGGGTCGGCAGCCCGATCCCGAGATTGACGTACTGGCCGTCGACCAGCTCCCGCGCCACCCGCGCGGCGAGCCCGTCCCGTGTCAACGTCATGCCGTCACCGTCCTGCGTTCGATCCGCTTCTCCGGATCCGGCGCGTGCACCACCCGCTGGACCAGGATCCCCGGGGTGTGCACCTGGTCCGGGTCGAGCTCGCCGGGTTCCACCAGCTCCTCGACCTCGGCGATGGTCACCCGGCCCGCCGCCGCGCACAGCGGGTTGAAGTTCGCCGCACTCGCCCGGTAGACCAGGTTGCCGTGCCGGTCGCCGCGCCAGGCGTGCACCAACCCGAAGTCGCAGACGATTCCCCGTTCCAGGACGTACTCGGTGCCGTCGAACACCCGNGTCTCCTTGGGCGGGGACGCGAGCGCCACGCGACCGGAGGCGTCGTGGCGCAACGGGACGCCGCCCTCGGCGACCTGCGTGCCCACCCCGGCCGGGGTGTAGAACGCCGGGATGCCCGCCCCGCCCGCCCGCAGCCGCTCGGCGAGCGTGCCCTGCGGCACCAGTTCGACCTCCAGCTCGCCGGCCAGGAACTGGCGCTCGAACTCCTTGTTCTCCCCCACGTACGACCCTGTCGTGCGCCGGATCCGGCCCGCCCGCAGCAGCAGGCCGAGCCCCCAGTCGTCGACCCCGCAGTTGTTGCTCACGGTCTTCAGCCCGCCGACCCCGGCCGCCAGCAGGGCGTCGATCAGGACACTCGGGATGCCGCACAGCCCGAACCCCCCGACCGCCAGCGACGCCCCGTCCGGGATGTCGGCCACCGCCAGGGCCGCACTCGCGACCACCTTGTCCACCCGCGCACCCGCCTCCCACAGCAGTGGGCGGCACCACACCGGAGCCACCCGCACGTTAGCGTCCGCTAACCCAGACGAAGTTAGCCACAACTAACATCCCCGTCCAGCCCCCACCGCCCGATCAGGCTCAGGCGACGGCGACCGGGCCGCGCCGCGCCGCTCCCGTACTCCGGCCGGCGCGCCGTGACCCGCCGCCACGCAGGACCGTCGCTAGCCCTTCAGGCCGGCGAGGATGCGGGAGATGACCTCGGGGGTGATGGGGGCGGGCGAGTAGAAACTCACCCGGTCGGCGATGTCGCCGACGCGGGCCCGGATCTGCTTCGGGATGTCCTCCGGGGTGCCCCGCGCCGTGAAGACCTCCAGCACCTCCTCGGTGACGAGCGAGCCGAGGTCCTGCCACCGGCCGTCGCGGGTCAGCTCGTAGAGGTCGCGCTGCAGGCCGCCCCAGCCGTGCAGCTCCAGGACCGCGCTGTAGGCGGGGGTGGAGGCGTAGAAGGCGAAGTGNTGGCGCAGCTTCTTCTCCGACTCGGCCAGCTCCTCCTCGGTGTCCCCGGTGGCGATGAGGGTCGGGAAGGTCAGCTCGACGTCCGAGCGCTTGCGCCCGGCCCGCGCCAGGCCCCGCTCCAGCGCCGGCAGGGTCACCTCGCGCACGAACCGCTCGGAGGACAGGCCGTGCAGCAGGATCCCGTCGGAGACCTCGCCAGCGACCTCGGTCATGCGCGGCCCGAGGGCGGCGAGCTGGATACGCGGCGTCCCGTACGGGTTGGGCCCGGGGTTGAAGAACGGCGTCATCAGGGTGTGCTGGTAGAACTCGCCCTGGAAGTCGAGGCGCTCGCCGTCGTTCCAGCACCGCCAGATCGCCTGGATGGCGAGAACGATCTCCCGCATGCGCTTGGCCGGCTCGGACCACACGGCACTGAAGCGCTTCTCGATGTGNGGCTTGACCTGCGATCCGAGCCCGAGGACGAACCGACCCCCGCTGATGGTGTGCAGGTCGTTGGCGACCATCGCCAGGTGCATGGGGCTGCGCGGGAAGGCCACGGCGACGCCGGTGCGGATCATGACGCGTTCGGTCNCCTGCGCCGCCAGGACCACGGGCAGGAACGGGTCGTGCGCGGTCTCCGGGACGTACAGCGCGTCGTAGCCCAGGGACTCGAGTTCGCGTGATCGGCTGGCGATGTCGTCAAGATCGGNCCACAGACCAACGTCGACCTTCACGTCCACTCCTTAAGTTGGATCAGATAGATGATTTGAGTAAGCTACCTTAATAGTCGCTATCGCGNCAGCCGCACGAGCGGTCGGCTGCGTCACTGACCGGGCAGCACGTGCTGGACGAACGGCGTTTGCTGGTCGAGGGCATGCCACCGGCGCCCCAGGATCGAGAGGAGACCGCCCGTGCTTCCGGGTGTGACAGCGGATCAGAGACTGTTCGCCGAGACGGCCGAGCGCTTCATCAGGTCGACCTGCCCCGTCTCGACGGTGCGCCGGGTGGCGCAGCGGGAGGAGGAGCTCGACGGCGGCTACTTCACCGAGATCGGCGAGCTGGGCTGGCTGGCGCTGTTCGTGCCCGAGGAGCACGGCGGCGGCAGCCCATCCGGTCGGCCGGTCCTCGACGCCGGCCTCATCGCCGAGCAGCGGGGCCGCTACCTGCAGCCCGGAGGGGTCGTCGGGTCGAACGTGGCGGCGCTGGCGCTCACGCTCGGCGGCACCGGCGAGCAGCGCGCCCTGCTTGACGACCTCGCCGGCGGCAAGGCCCTCGCGGCCTGGGCGCTCGGCGACCCGGTGGGTGGCTGGGAGGCGTCGGCCGGCGTCAAGGTCCGCCGCGGCGACACCGGCTTCGTCCTGTCCGGCACCAAGGGCCTCGTCCAGGACGCCCACCTGGCCGACTGGTTCCTCGTCAGCGCCGCGGTGGACGGCCGCCCGGCGCTGTTCTGGCTGCCCGCCGACGCCCCCGGGCTCACCGTCGAGCCGCTGGCCGGGCTCGACCTGACCCACCGGTACGCCGAGCTGGTCCTGCGCGACGTCGCCGCGCCCGCCTCCGCGGTGGTCGGGCAGATCGGCGGCGACGACGATCTCGGCGAGCGGCTGCTGCAGGTCGCCACGGTGCTGACGGTCGCCGAGATGGTGGGCGCGATCGGCGAGCTGTTCGCGATGACGCTGGAGCATGCCCGCAACCGCGCGGCGTTCGGCCGGGTGATCGGCTCGTTCCAGGCGGTGAAACACCAGCTCGCCGACCTCAGCCTCGCGGTGGAGTGCAGCCGTGCCATCGCCGGCGGAGCGCTCACGGCCGTGCAGGAGCAGGCGCCCGACGCCGCGGAGCTGGCCAGCGCGGCCAAGGCGTTCGTCGGTGACGCCGCGATCGACGTCTCCCAGGGCTGCCTGCAACTGCATGGCGGCATCGGCTACACGTGGGAGCACGACCTGCACCTCTACCTGCGCCGGCTGGCGACCGACCGGGTCGTGTTCGGCGACCCCGCCTGGCACCGCGAGCGCATCTGCCGGCTGCACGGCCTGTGAGAGCGGGCGACGACCGATGAGCACACCCCGGCGAGCGGAGGAAGGGCGATGAGCGGACAGACAGCGGATGGGCAGGCAGCCGGCGGGCGGCTGGCGGGCAAGGCGACAACGGGCGAGGGGACAGCGGGCGAGGGGACGGCGCCCGCCCTCGAGGACTACCGGCGCGAGGTGCGGGCCTGGCTCGCGGCGAACCTGGATCGCCGGGACGACGACGCCCCGGCCCGCCTGCGCGGCGGCGACGCCGCCAACCTCTCCCCCGAGCGGGTCGCCCAGCAACGGGACCTGCAGCGCCGCGTCTACGAGGGCGGCTATGCCGGCATCACCTGGCCCGCGCAGTTCGGCGGGCAGGGCCTCACCCCCGCCCACGAGGAGATCTTCGCGCAGGAGAGCCGCGGCTACGTCGTGGCGGACCTGGGCATCGCCGGCCTCACGACCACCCGGGTCTGCGGGCCGACGATCCTCGCCCACGGCACGGACGAGTTCCGCCGCACCCACATCCCGCGGATGCTCTCCGGCGAGGAGATCTGGGTGCAGCTGTTCTCCGAGCCGGGCGCGGGTTCCGACCTCGCCGGCGTGTCGACCCGGGCGACCCGCACCGACACCGGCGACTGGGTGCTCAACGGGTCGAAGGTGTGGACCAGCGGCGCCTACTACGCCGACTACGGCCTGTGCCTGGCCCGGACCGACCCGACCGTCCCGAAGCACCGGGGGCTGACCTGGTTCGGCGTGCCGCTGACCAGCGACGGCGTGACGATCCGGCCGATCCGGGAGATCAACGGCAGCTCGGAGTTCTGCGAGGAGTTCTTCGACGACGTGGTCGTCTCCGACGCCAACCGGATCGGTGCCGTCGGGGACGGCTGGACGGTCGCCCGCACGATGATGGTCTTCGAGCGGCTCGGCGGCGACCCCGACGAGACGCCCCGCCACTCCGGTGCCCGCGAGCTCGCCCCCGACCTCGTCGCCCTGGCCCGCCGGGTGGGCCGTCAGGGCGACCCGGTGACCCGCCAGCTCATCGCCCGCGCCCACGTCATCGACCTCGTCAAGGAGCAGCTCGACGCCTACGTCGCCGCCCTGACCGAGTCGGGGGCGGCCAACCCGAACCTGGGCTCGTACAGCAAGCTCGCCGCCGGCACGCTCAACCCGGTCCGGGCGTCGATCGGCCTGGAGATCGCCGCCGCCGCCGGCGTCGTCTGGCATCCGCAGGACACCGAGGCGTCGACGACGGCGCTGAACTACCTCAACGGCCGGATCCTGGCCATCGCCGGCGGCACCAACGAGATGCAGCGCAACGGGATCAGCGAGCGGGTCCTCGGGCTGCCCCGGGAACCCGCCCACGACCTCGACCGCCCCTTCAACGAGCTGCGCCACAACTGACCAACGCCCGTCTCACCACCGCCGTCTGGCCACCGTCTCACCACCGCCGTCTGACCACTTGGCCGTCTGGCTCAGGTCATCGGCCGCTCAGCCCAGCTGCAGCGAGCGGCCGATGATCTCCTTCATGATCTCGTTGGAGCCACCGAGGATGCGGCTGATCCGGCTGTCGCGGTACATCCGGGCGATCGGGTACTCGTTCATCCAGCCGTAGCCGCCGTGCAGCTGCACCCCGGCATCCACCGCGGCGTCCTCCAGCTCGGTGGCGCACAGCTTCGCCGCCGCCGCCTCGACCCCGGTCAGCTCGCCGGCGACCAGGGCGGCCAGGCAGGCGTCGACGAAGGACCGGGCCATCAGCGCGCGGGCCTGCAGGTCGGCGAGGACGAAGCGGGTGTTCTGGAAGCTGCCGATCGGCTTGCCGAACGCCTTGCGCTCGCGCACGTAGGCGGTCGTGAGCTCCAGCGCGCGAAAGACGTTCTGCACCGAGGAGATCGCGATCGACAGGCGTTCCTTCGCCAGGTTGCGCATGAGGTAGTGCAGGCCCTCGTTCTCCTCGCCGAGCAGGTTGGCGACCGGGACGCGGGCGTCGGTGAAGAACAGTTCGGCGGTGTCCTGCGAGCGGGCGCCGACCNTGTCCAGGCGGCGGCCACGCTCGAAGCCGGGAGTGTCGCGCTCGACGACGATGAGGCTGATCCCCTGGTCGCCGTCCGCGCGGGTCGTCTTCGCGCACAGCACCACCAGGTCGGCGAGGATGCCGTTGCTGATGAACGTCTTGGACCCGTTGATGACGTAGTGGTCGCCGTCGCGCACCGCCGTGGTGCGCATGCCCCGCAGGTCGCTGCCGGCAACGGGCTCGGTCATCGCGATCGCCGTGATCAACTCGCCGCGGACGTAGCCGGGCAGCCAGCGCGCCTTCTGTTCGTCGGTCGTCAGCTCCAGCAGGTACGGACCGATCAGGTCGTTGTGCAGTTGGATGGCGAAGCCGCCGATGCCGGCGGTGGCGAACTCCTCGGCGACGACGGCGCCGTAGCGGGGGTCGTCGATGCCCGCGCCGCCGTACTNCTCGGGCACGGCCGGGCCGAGCAGGCCCACCTCGCCGGCCCGCAGCCAGGCGGCCCGGTCGACGATGCCCTCGGCCTCCCACCGGTCGTTGTGCGGCAGGCACTCCTTCTCGACGAAGGTGCGGGCCAGCCGGCGGTACTCCTCGTGGTCGGGGGTGAAGACGGAACGCTGCATCTCGTGACCTCCGCGGGGATCGTCTGGCAGCATCACAGGGCAGACGGTAAAGAGAATCTAATCATCTGAAGGATATAGCTTGTGCAGGTAATGGCGGCTACAGTGCTGCCATGACCGGTCTCCTGCGCCGCGCGCCGGCGAACGACCACTGGTACGCCGCCGGGCTGCACACCACCCAGACCCTGGTCGACGCGTTACGAGACGGCGCCGCGCGGCACCCCCAGTCGATGATGATCTTCGACTCGGAGACGCATCCGGCGTCGGCCCCGCTGATCGAGATCCACCGCCGCGGCGCCCGCCTCGCCGGCGCGTTCGCCCGACTCGGGCTGCGACGCGGCGACGTGATCGCCTGCCAGGTCCCCAACTGGCTGGAGGGCGCGATCGTCTACCACGCGGCGATCTCGCTGGGGCTGGTCATGGTGCCCGTCGTGCACATCTACGGGCCGGTCGAGGTCGGCTACATCCTGCGGCAGTCGGGCGCGCGGGCGCTGGTCATGCCCGACCGCTGGCGCTCCATCGACTACCTCGAACGGTTCTCCGCGGTCGGCGACTGCCCCGACCTGGAACACGTGATCACCATCGGCGAGCGGATGGCGCCGGGCGGGGTCACCCTGGCGGCACTGGAGGCGCTCGACGCCGACCCGCCGGCACCGCCCGCGCTGCACGCCGACGACGTCTGCATGGTCATCTACACCTCGGGCACCACCAGCGCCCCCAAGGGCGTGCAGCACACCCACAACACCCTGCTCGCCGAGATGCGGGCGCTGGCCGACGCCGACGCCGGCGCCCCGGACGCGGTGCACCTCTCGCCGTTCCCCGCCGGGCACATGGGCGGGGTCCTGCTGCTCGGCCGGGCGTTCCTGTCGGGCCNCACGAGCATCCTCGTCGACTCGTGGAACACCGAACGCGTCGCGCGGGTGATCCGCGAGCGCGGGGTGAGCTGGCTCGGGGCCACCCCGTTCTTCCTCAGTAGCCTGCTCGCCGACGTCCGCGACACCGGCGTGCCGATGCCGTCGCTCGACGAGATCCACCTCGGCGGCGCGGGCGTGCCGCCGGAACTCGTCCTGGCCGCCGAGGCGGCCGGCTGGCGGGCGTTTCGCTCCTACGGCTCCACCGAGCATCCGACGGTGACGGTGTCCGCCGTGTCGGACCCGGTCGAGGTGCGCGCCTACACCGACGGCGTCGCCTTCGGCGCCAACCGCCTCCGGATCGTCGACGACGACGGCCGGGACCTGCCGCCCGGCACCCCCGGCGAGGTCGTGACCCTCGGCCCGGAGCTGTTCGTCGGCTACACCGACGCCGCGCTCAACGCCGAGGCGTTCCTCGACGGCGGCTGGTTTCGCACCGGCGACATCGGCACCCTCGACGACGGCGGCCACCTCACCATCGTCGACCGGAAGAAGGACATCATCATCCGCGGCGGGGAGAACATCTCCTCCACCGAGGTCGAGGGCGTCCTGCTGCGCCATCCGGCGATCGTCGAGGCGGCGGTGACGGNGATGCCCGACCCGCTCTACGGCGAGCGGGTCTGCGCGTTCGTCATCGTCGAACCCGGCCGCGAGCTCTCCCTCGGCGACCTCGTCGAGCACTTCGTCGCCGTCGGCGTGGCCAAGCACAAGACCCCCGAACGCCTCGAGATCGTCACCGAGCTGCCCCGCACCGCGGCCGGCAAGGTCCGCAAGGCGGACCTGCGCGCCCGCCTGCGCGCCCCCGCCCCCGTTCCCGCCGACGCCGGTCAGGGCGGCCGGGACTCCCAGCGCGCCGGCCGCTGAGCGACGCGAACGGATCTGCGCGATGGTCCACGGACTCGACCGCGGTGAGCGCGCCGCGCTGGTCGTCAGCGAGTGCCTGCGCGGCACCCTCGACCCCGAACTGGCGATCTTCGCCGGGCTCGCCGAACAGTCCGCCGACCGCGGCATACTCCCGCGCATCGCCGCGCTCGCCGCGGACTTCCGCGCGTTCGGGCTGCCGGTGGTGCACATCCACGTGGCGCACCGGCCGGACTTCGGCGCGTTCAGCGACACCAACCCCGTCTCGGCGAAGGTGCGCCGCGAACAGCGGGTGCTCGCCGGCACCCCGCAGGCCGAGCCGATGCCCCAGGTCGCGCCCCTGCCCGGCGACTACGTCAGCATGCGCCGCTCGGGCCTGGCGATGTGGTATGGCACCGACCTCGACTCCACCCTGCGCAACCTGCGCGTCGACACGGTCGTCCTGACCGGCGTGTCGACGAACATGGCGCTGCTCGGCGGCGCCCTCGGCGCGACCGACCGCGGCTACCGCAGTGTCCTCGTCGAGGACGCCGCGGCCGGGGCGAGCGCCGAGTCGCACACCTGGATCGTCGCCAACCTGCTGCGCCTGCTGTCGACGGTCGCCCGCGCCGACGAGGTCCGCGCCGACCTCGCCCGCCGCCGGGGCGCCGCACCGGCCACGCCCTCGCGCCCTTGACTCAACACCCGCCCTGAGGATGGCTCCCGACCGAGGTGACGAACGGGTATGACCCCAACTGGTAGACGCGACCGGCCCGCCGCGGCCGGTCAGGGTGGGCCAGGGGATCGTGACGGTGCCAGCGCCGTCGTTGTTGCCAGCGCCGTTGCCTTCAGGGTCGGGGTTGTCGCCGCCGGGGCGGGTATCGATGTCGGTGAGGCGTTCACGTATATGACGGCCGAGCCGGGCGAGTTCCGCGGGGTCGAACGTGGCAGCAGAAGTAAGCAGGAACTGTTCGGCTGATCGTGCCGGCGATCAGGGCGGCGGTACTCGTCGCGCCTTCCCGCAGCGCGCTGCCTCGGCCATGCATCTCCCGCACCAGACCGAGACGGACCGCGGCGAGACGGACCAGCAACGCCGAGCAGTCCAGAGCCGCGCCGTCGAGCTCGGGATCGGCCAACCCCCAATGTCGAACTTATGTTCGCCCGGGTGACCGATATAGGGAAAGGGCCCACCGACGCGTGCACGAGCAATTGTCAAGACCTGTAGATGGGAGCCGCACCGACCCAGCGGTGATAGGCGTCCACGTCGACGTTGCTGCCGCACATGATGGTGACCACGCGTCAGCCGGTGAAGCGGTCACGGTCTTCGAGGATNGCCGCGATGCCGAGCGCGGCCGACGGTTCCGGNGAGGCCAGCGTGGTCGAGGAGTATCCGCATACCGGCGATGATCGACGCCTTCTGGACCAGGACAGCGTCGTCAGCGACCAGAGAAGCCGAAGCTAGGACCGGGACGCCGTCATGCGGCGGTCTGGCGGGCGTCGCGGTGGGCTTGGGCCGCGACCATCAGGACGTCGAGCGCGTCGCGGGTGCGCAGCAGGTCCTCGATGTGGGTGGAGAGCCGGTCGCGCTCCTTGGCCATGCGCTCCATCGCGGCGTCGGAATTCTCGTCGCTGGGCGAGTCGAGGCACGGCAGCAGTTCGGTGACGGTGCGGCTGGACAGNCCGGCCGTATACAGGCGCTGGATGAAGGCGACCCGCTCGACATCGTCCTGCGTGTAGTGCCGCTGCCCGCCGGCGCTGCGGGTGCTGGTGAGCAGTCCCTGCTCCTCGTAGTAGCGCAGCGAACGGACACTGACTCCGGCCAGCGCCGCGAGTTCGCCGATCCGCATCTCACCCTCCCGGCTGTGATCCCGCCCCTACGACTTGCCTCTCACATTGATGTCAGGTTTTAGCGTACCTGTCGGGCTCGCCGTTCCGAGGCCTTTGACCAGGTATGAAGGAGTTCCGGCATGATCACGCTGTTCGACCGCTACCGCCTCGGCGGTCTGGAGCTACCCAACCGTGTCGTGATGGCCCCGATGACCCGGGTCCGGGCCGCGGCGGGGAGCCTCGCGACCCCGTCCATGGCGGTCTACTACGCCCAGCGGGCCACCGCCGGGTTGATCGTCAGCGAGGGGGTGCAGCCCAGCCTGGTCGGGCAGTCCAACCCGGGCACCCCGGGCCTGTACACCGACGAGCAGGTGGCCGCCTGGCGGCCCGTCACCGACGCCGTGCACGCCAACGGCGGGCGCATCTTCGCTCAGATCATGCACGGCGGCCGGGTCTCGCACCCCGACACCACCGGTCTCCAGCCGGTCGGGCCGTCCGCTGTCGCCGCCGTGGGCGACGTGTTCACCCCGACCGGGCCGCAGGCCGCGCCGGTCCCCCGCGTCCTGGACGCCTCCGAGGTGCCCGAGCAGGCCCGCTCGTACGCCGAGGCCGCCCGGCGCGCCATCGACGCCGGATTCGACGGCGTCGAACTGCACGGCGCGAACGGCTACCTGATCTCGCAGTTCCTGTCGTCCAACGCCAACCTGCGCACCGACTCGTATGGCGGCCCGATCGCCCACCGCATCCGTTTCGCCGTCGAGGCGGTCGCCGCCACGGTGGACGCCGTGGGCGCGGCCCGCACCGCGATCAGGCTCTCGCCCGGCGGCACCTTCTGGGGCGTCGAGGAGACCGAGGTGCCGGAGCTGTACGCGGCTCTGCTCGCCGAACTCGTCCGCTTCGACCTCGCCTACGTGCACCTGGAGGCGACTGCCGAGGAGAAGGTGCTGGTCGGGCTGCGCCGCGCGTGGCCGGGCAGCCTGATCATGAATCCGGTGTTGCCGATGGGCCCGAAGCAGGTCGACCGGACCGCCGCCGACCACTGGCTCGGCCTGGGCGCGGATCTGATCAGCTTTGGCCGTGCCTTCATCGCCAACCCCGACCTGGTGGAACGGCTGCGCACCGGCCTGCCGGTCGCACCCGCCGACATGGCCACGTACTACCAGGGCGGCGACGCGGGCTATCTCACCTACCCGGCGTACCAGTACACCGCCTGACCGGAGCAAGCGGACGCAGGGGCGGAACGGTCCGGCTCTGCATCGAGACACGAAGGACGAGAAGGAACAATGAATTCGCTCCAGGACAAGGCCGCCACCACCGCAAGCACGGAACTGTCTGACCAGACGGCCATCATCATTGCCGGCCGGGTCTTCGTCCCGGTCGGTGACGTCGAGACGTTCATCACCGAGGCACAGGCGACGTACCCGGTCGCCGCAGCGAACCCGGGAAACGTGCTGATCTCGTTCTGCGTGGAGGACGCGGCGACCGGAACCGTCACGGTGCTCGAGCAATGGACGTCCCAGGAGGCGCTCGATCGGCACCTGGCCACACCGGAGGTCATGGCGCTCTTCGCCAAGTGGAGCCCGCACATGCNCAATGAGGTGCGCAAGTTCGACGCGCTCAACGAGAGAGANCCCCGGGCCTGAGACCACCAGCATCCGGGCTGAACTACGTCGACGCCGCCGCAGACGTCCCAGCCCGAATATCTCGGTGCGCTGGGGACGGGGACGCCTTCTCGGCCTCGACACACCGGGCTAGTGCAACGTTCCTCAAGGCCGGGGTAGATCGGGTGGGTCGGGGTATCACCGTGTTTTGGTGAGGAGCACGTCATGCCGACTTTCCTGTCCGCGCGGCTCCCGGGTGATCCGGCCGAGGAGCAGAAGATCTGCCAGCTGGCTGGGGCCCGGCACGCTCCGGCCGACTGGATCCTGCGTGCCCGGATCATCATGGCCAGCTGGTCGGGCAACCACGTCCCCCAGATCGCCGCCGCGGTGGGCTGCCACCCCAAGACGGTGCGCCTGTGGCTGCACCGGTTCAACACCGACGGCCTGGACGGGCTGGCCGACCAGCCGATCCCCGGACGCCCACGGCGGATCACCGAGACCGAACGCTCCCAGATCATCGAGCTGGCCCGCACCACCCCGCCGGGCCGGCCCGTCCGCGACGGCGCCGGCGAGTTGAGCGCCGCCGACGAGACCGGCCCACCCCAATGGACCCTCGACACCCTCACCGAGACCGCCCGGGCCAGGGGCATCCAGATCCAGCGCAGCCAGGTCCGGCGCATCCTGCTGGACGAGAAGGTGCGCTGGCGACACACCCGCTCCTGGGTGGAAAGCCCCGACCCCGAGTTCGCCCCAAAAGGGCGGTGGTCGTCGGCCTCTACACCCAGCCGCCCGCGGGCACCACGGTCATCTGCGCCGACGAACTCGGTCCGGTGATCCCCCGCACCTTCCCGCCGGCACCGGGCTGGTCACCCGACGGCCACCGCATCAAGGCACCCCTGGAGTACTCCCGCGGCGAGCAGAAGACCTGGGTCTTCGGCGGCCTACGCATCCACGACGGCGCCGAGGTCACCTACTGCGCCCCGGCGCGCAACAGCGACGGCTGGATCGAGCTGCTGACCCAGCTGGCCCGAGCAAATCCCCGCGGCCCGATCCGGGTCGTCACCGACAACCTGACCACCCACACCAGCTGGAAAGTCCGCCAATGGCTGGCCCACCACCCGCGCATCCAGCAGGTGTACATCCCGAAGAAGGCCTGCTGGCTCAACCTGCAGGAAGGCTGGTGGCGACTCCTACGCCGGGCCGCGTTCGCCGGCCAGACCTTCGCCGACCCCGACGAGATCACNCACGCCGTCAACCTGGCCACCACCCAACTCAACACCCACGCCAAGCCCTGGATCTGGGGACGCCCCGCCCCACCGACCCGCACACTCCGCCGCCGCTTTGTGTACCTCCTTTGAGGAACGTTGCACTAGAAGTCGGAGCCGCCGTCGACGTTGAGCAGGGCACCGGTGATGTAGCCGGCGCGTGCGCTGCACAGGAAGACGATCGCGGCGGCGATCTCCTCGGGGCGGCCGGGGCGGCCGAGGTCGGGTACCAGGCCGCGGCCGGCGCCGCCCATGTCCCGGGAGATCGCGAGGAAGGCCTCCTCGGTGGTCGGTGCCTCCGTTGTGCTCGGCGCCCCCACCGAGGCGGCCAGGGCGTCGGGCGCGACCCACCGGCCCGGCCCGAACTGCTCGATCTTCTCCCGGACGCCCTCGGTCAGGATCGCCCCGGGGCAGACGGTGTTCACCCGGATGCCGTCGGACCCGAGGGCGCGGGCGAGGTTCTTCGACACGCTCGCCAGCGCCGCCTTCGCCGCCGTGTAGGCGACCATCGTCGGGTACTGCTTGCGGATCGACATGGCGGCCAGGTTGACGATCGCGCCGCCGCCGCGGGCCCGCATCAGCGGGATCGCCGCCCGGCAGGTCCGCACCCCGGCCATCAGCCCAATCTCCAGATGCGCCCGGAACAGCTCGTCGGAGGTCTCCGCCAGGGGCAGGTAGTCGTACTCGTCGCTGCCCAGGGTGTTGACCAGGATGTCGCAGCCGCCGAAGACGCCGCGCACCCGGTCGAACAGCTCCTCGGTGCCGGCCGCGGTCGCGAGATCAGCCGGCACCGCCAGCGCGCGCACGCCGAGCGCCTCGATCTGCCCGGCGACGCTCGCCAGCGCCTCGGCCCCGCGGGCGACGACGACCACGTCCGCGCCCTCGCGGGCGAACTCCACCGCCGTCCACCGGCCCATCCCCTTCGATGCGCCGGTGACGACCGCCACCTTCCCGCGTAAACCGAGATCCATCTCCTCGTTCCCCTCGATCAGGTTCGGTGGGCGATCGGGTGCGGCGGGCTACTCGCGCGGGGCGGCGGCCCGCTGCTGGAAGGCACGCACCTTGGCCAGGTGCTCCTGGGAGGTCAGCAGCAGGGTGTTGGCGACCCGGTCGAAGTCGCGGGCGGTCGTGCGATCGACGCTGGCGGCCGCGTCGATGGCGAGCTTGGCCAGGCCGAGGGCCTGCGGGGACAGCGCGACCAGCGAGCGGGCGAACTCCCGCACGCCCGCCGCGAACTGCTCGTCCGCGAACACGTCGTGGACGAGGCCGATCGTCAGCGCCCGCTCGGCGTCGACCGGGCGGGCGGCCATCGCCATCCACCGCGCCCAGTGCGGGCCGACGAGCCGGGTCAGCCGGCTGATGCCACCGGAGCCGGGCAGCACCCCCAGGTTGGGCACCTCCGGCAGGGCGAAGGTGGTCCGCGGCGCGGCGAAGCGGAAGTCGCACGACACGGCGAGTTCGAGGCCGAAGCCGCGGCAGGGTCCCTGCGCGGCGAGGATCACCGGCTTCTCGATCGCCTCGATCTCGTCCATGAGCAGGTGCAGCGCCCGGTAGGTGCGCCGCACCGACCGGCCGTTGACGCTGCCGTCGGGCTCGAAGCCCATCCCGGTGTCGATCGTGGTGATGTCCATGCCGGCGGTGAAGTGCCGCCCCTCGGCGGTGATCACCAGCACCCGGACGGCGTCGTCGTCGCCGAGGTCGGCGACGGCGCCGCGCAGCGCCGCCAGCATCGGGGCGCTAACGGCGTTGAGCTTGTCGTCGCGGGTGAAGGTGATCGTCAGGACGCCGTCGTCGAGCTCGCGCCGGAAGTGCTCGCTCATCCGACCGACGCCCCGCTTCNCCGCCCGGTCACCGGGTGCGCTCCGTCACTGGGTGCGCTCCCTCACTGAGGTGCTCCGTCACTAGATGCGCTCCGTCACTGGGTGGGCGCTGTGCCGAGCCGCTCGCTGCGGGAGCGGGCGGTGTAGCGGTGGCGCAGGATGCTGCCCGGTCCGCTGGTGAGGTCGGCGACCTGGGCGGTGGGGTCCGGTTCGCGCAGGACGATGAAGTGCGGCGTCAACCAGGCGCGCCGGGCGTGTGGGCCAAAGCTGAACACGCCGCCGGGGCCGCCGGTGGCCGCGGGGACCATCTTCACCTTCTCCAGGCCCTCCTTCACGCCGTCCGGCGACAGCGGCGTGGCCTTCGACAGGCCGCGGGCGATGACGACGCCGAAGTCGTAGCACAGCACGGAGAAGAAGTTCGCCGGTCGGTAGCCGAACCGCGCCTCGAACCGGTCGAGGAAGTCCTGGCCGACGACGTTGTCCTCGTCGTACTGGTCGACNCCGACCCAGCCGGCGATGCTCTTCAGTCCGCCGGGCAGGAACGGCGCCGCCATGAATCCCGAGCTCATCACCTTCACCGGATCCCAGCCGGTGCCGTCCAGGGCGGTGTTGAGGTGGGTCGCGGTCAGCCCCCAGCCGAGGTAGGCGATCGCGTCGGCGCCCGACGCCTGCAGCCGGGCCAGCGCCGGGCTCAGGTCGGTGTCGAGCATGTTGATCGGTTCCTCGATGGCGATCTTCACCCCGTCGAAGGCGCAGGCGTCGCGGAAGAACCGGGTGTACTCCTCCCCCGGCACGCACTTGTCGTAGACGACGGCGACGGACTCGACGCCGCGCACCCCGAGGTAGTTCGACAGCAGGTACGGCTCCTCCGGTAACGAGCCGTTGTTGATGCAGAAGCACCACTCGCCGTACCAGCGGTCGGTGCCGCTCATCGACAGGGTGGGGATGTGGCCGACCTCCTCGACGTAGCCCCGGATCGCCAGCACGTTGTCCGACGCCCACGGCCCGAAGATCACCAGGACCCCCTCGGCCTCGAGCTCCTTCCAGGCGTTGAGCACGTCGAAGCTCGTCCCGCGGGGCAGGCCGTCGACGGCCCGCAACACCAGCTCGACGGGGCGGTCGATCTCGCCGTCGGCATAGGACTCGTCGAACGCCAGCCGCAGCGCGTCGAGCATGACCTGCTGCGACGCCGGCGGCATCAGGAAGTCCTGTAGGACTCCCACCTTCATCGACGACATGGTGACCCCTCTCTCGATGGTTCTGCCTGCCTGGCCCCGAGCCGGTGGCGGCCGGGGACGATCACGGACGCGACGATCACAGGTGCGGCAGTCAAAGGTGCAGGGCGCGGGCGACGCGTTCCCGGTGCCACGTCGACCCGCCGTAGCTCAGCTCGAAGGTCTTGCCGCGCCGGGAGTGCAGCTGCAGGTCGTGTTCCATGGAGAAGCCGATGGCACCGTGCACCTGGTGGGCGTGGACGAACACCCGGCGGATCGCGTCGTTGGCGAACGACTTCGCCGCCGCGACCTCGAAATCCGCCGCGTCCGGTGTGCCGGGCTCTCCGGCGCCTTCGGCCTCCCCGGCAGCGGGCTCCCCAGCGGCGTCGGCCGTCCGGACGGCGTCGAGCTTCCAGGCGGCCTGGTAGCACAGGTAGCGGGCGGCCTCCACGTCGGTGAGCATGTCGACGCAGCGGTGCGCCACCGACTGGAACGCGCCGATCGGCTGGCCGAACTGGCGGCGGCTACGGGCATGCTCGACGCTGAGGTCCAGGGCGCGCTGCGCCCCGCCGATCGCGTAGGCCGTGCTCGCCACGGTCATCCGGTCCAGCGCCGTGTCCAGCGCGGGGCCGGCCGCCGCCGGCGTGCCGAGCAGGTCCGCGGCGCTCACCTCGACGTCGCGCAGGACGACCTCGAACACCGGCTCGCCGCCGCCGTCGTGCTGGCGGCGCAGGGTCACCCCGGGTGCGGCCGGGTCGACGAGCACGAGGCCGCGCCCGCCGCCCGGACCGGCGCCAGCAGCGGCATCCGCGCCTGGGGTGGGCGCATCCGCCTCTGGGGTGGGCGCGTCGGCGCCTGGAGCGGAGCCGGCGACCTCCACGACGACGACNAGGACGTCCGCGACGTGCGCATACGGAACGAGGATCTTCGTGGCGGTCAGCCGGTGGCCGGCGCCGTGCGGGGTCAGGGCGGCGTCCGGTGCGCCCCACTCGTCGCGGGCGCCCGGCTCCAGCACGGCCACGGTGGCGATGGCCGTGCCGGCGCCGATCGCCGGCAGCCAGCGGGCCCGCTGCGCCGCGCTGCCGGCGAGGTCGATGAGGCCGGCAGCGAACACGGCCGAGGTCAGCAGCGGGGTGGGCATCGCGGCCCAGCCGAGCTGCTCGGCGACCACCGCCAGGTCCAGCACTCCCTGCCCGGCGCCGCCGTGCTCCTCGGGCAGCAGCAGACCGGTCAGGCCAAGGCCGGCCAGCGTCTTCCAGTGGCCGTCGCCGTAGCCGCGCTCCGACTTCTCGATCTCGCGGACGACCTCCGGCGGGCACTCGCGCTCGACCAGGTCCCGTACCGTGTCCGCGAGCAGGCGCTGCTCGGCGGTCAACGTCAGATCCATACCGCCACCTCCTTCTGCGACTAGCGCGACCGCGGCAGACCGAGGGCGGTCTGGGCGACGATGTTCTTCTGGATCTCCAGGGTTCCGGCGCCGATCGTCGCCGGGATGTTGTGCACCCACTGCTGCTTGACCAGCCCGTGCAGCGGGGCGTGCTGTTCGGCGGGGGAACCGAGCCGCCCGCTCGCGCCGAGGATCTCCAGGCCCACGTGCCCGACGGCCTGCTCGAGCAGCGTGGCGTGGATGCGGGCGGTCGAGGCCTCGGCGGCCGGGTTGGCCCCGGCGGCGACCAGCGAGATCGCCCGGTAGGCGAGCAGCTTTGCCGCCTCGCAGCGCACCCGCAGGTCCGCGAGCTTCTGGCGGACGTCGGGTTCGGCGGCGCGGCCGGTCTCGCGGACGTGGTCGCACAGCCGCTCGACGACGCGCTGGGCGCGGGCGTAGCGGGGGATGCCGATGCGTTCGAGCGTCAGCCCCGAGCCGATCACCCCCCAGCCCTCGTCGAGCGGGCCGAGCAGGCAGTCGCGCGGCACTCGGACCTCGTCGTAGAAGACCTCGTTGATCTCGTGCCAGCCGCCCATGCTCTCGATGGGGCGCACCGTGATCCCCGGCGAGGTCATGTCGACGAGCAGGACCGACATCCCCCGGCGCCGGCCGGCGTCCGGATTCGTGCGCACGAGCAGCAGGTTCCAGTCCGCCGGCGAGTCGGCGTAGCTGGACCAGATCTTCTGCCCGGTGACGACGAAGTGGTCGCCATGGTCGACGGCGCGGGTGCGCAGCGCGGCGAGGTCGGAGCCGGCGTCCGGCTCGGAGAACCCCTGGGTCCAGATGACCTCCCCGCGGGCCATCGGCGGCAGGAAGCGGGCCTTCTGCTCCGCGGTGCCGAACTTCATGATCAGCGGGCCGATGTAGTTGAGGTTCATGTACTGCGGTCCGCGTGGCTCGCCGCTGGCGGTCATCAGCTCGCGCAGCAGCGTCTGCTTCCAGAGCCCGGCCTCCTGGCCGCCGTACTCCTGCGGCCAGCTCACCGTGAGCAGGCCCGCGCGGCCGAGGTCGCGGCAGAACTCCCGGGTGAAGGCCAGCGCCTCGCGGTCCTCGGCGAAGAAGCCCTGCCAGTCCGCGGGCAGCTTCTCGTCGAGCAGCTCGGCGAACCGCCGGCCGAACGCGCGATCGTCCTCGGTGAACGCGAAATCCATGTCCCTCGATCCCTCCAGTCCCTCGATCGCCCCGCCGTCCCCCGGCCGCCCCGCAGTCTGTTGCTGGACCCTCGGTTCCCCGGTCGCCCCGCGTTCCCTCGGCCACCTGCCGCGCCGGTCGGGGCTCATCGTCACACCCCGACCGGCCTCGGCGTCTTGCGCTCGACGCGGGTCAGCCGGCCCGCTACGGCAGGACGCTGGAGACGTCGAGCGGCTGCTCCGACGTCGGCTTGCCCTTCTCGTCGAGGGTCTGCACGAGCCCGCCGGTGGAGCAGACCGCGGGGGTGATGGAGACCTGCTTGCCGTCGCACTGGAACGTCGCGGTGCCACCGAGGGGCAGTTTGGTCTTCGGCATCGTCGCGAGCGCCTTCTCGACCCCGGCGGAGGTGACCGGCGCGGTCAGCCCGGCCATCGCCCGACTGAAGCCGAGCGTGACCACCCAGCCGCCGGCGGTGAGGCTCTTGGCGGTCGGGTCGGTGTCGGGCTGGTACTTCTTCATCGCCGCCAGGTACAGCTTGTACTCCGGGTCGGCGACGTTCGTCGTCTGACCGCTGACGACCTTCATCCCGTCGTAGCCGCCGGGGATGCCGGCGGCCGCCCCCGGACTGACGCACTGCGACTGCAGGACGATGCTGCCCGAGTAGCCCAGCGTCTTGAGCGCCTTGAGCACGCCGGTGCAGAACGTCGGGTCGCCGACGAGGTTCACCTGCTCCGGCTTGCCGGCGAGCACGGTCTGCACCTGCGGCGTCGCGTCCGCGGTGCCCGGCGGGATCGGCTGGATCGTCAGGCCGACGTTCGCCTTGGCGTAGAAGATCTTGTCCAGCGAGTTCACCGGGCCGGTCGCGCCCGGTACGTCGAGCACGAAGATCGCAGCCTTCTTCGCCCCGGCGTCCTTCGCGACCTGGGCGGGCCCGGCCAGCGCCGCGGTCAGCGGGCTGACCAGGATGTAGGCGCCGGACTTGGCGCCCAGCGTGGACTCGTCACCGTTGATGTCGAGCACCAGCGGGACCTTGGCCGCGCTGAGCACCTTGAAGACCGGGGTGACGTTGCCGGAGTTGTTCATCAGCACGACCGGGACCTTGGCGGCGGTCATCTGGTTGGCGCAGTCGGTGGCGCCCGCGGGCGTCTGCTTGGTGTTGCAGACCGTCAGCGACAGCCGGTGGCCGGCGACCCCGCCCTGGTAGTCGTTGACGTAGGAGGTCGCGGCCTGCGCCGCGGCCACCTCGGTCGAGTTGTCCAGCGTCGTGCCCGAGCCGTCGGTGATGAAGCCGATTTTTAACTCGTCGCCGGTGGCGGGCTTCGACGGCCCCAACGACTGCGCGGCGGCCGAGTCGGTCGAGCCCGGGCTGGACCCGCCGCTCGAACCGCCGCTCGAGCCGCACGCTGCCGCGCTGACCATCAGTGCCGCCGACATCCCGAGCGCACAAACGCCCCGCTGTCGCCATCGAGTGCGCGGTCGCATCCGAACGTCCTCCCCACCTGTGCGTGCTGCGCGGATGGTCCCGCGCACCGGGCAGCACACAGGTCCGGCGCGCCAGCGGAATATAGCTTAAGGATACGACTGAGGTAAATCAGCAAGAGGGAGATGGGCGCGCCGGCCCCGCCTGCCGTCGAACTCGACCCCCACCGGCGCAGGCCGCAACGATCCGGCCACAAGGCGATACTTGATCGTGGGGCGACGACCCAGTCACGGGGCGCGGCGGAGGAGCGCGGCGGCTGCGGGGCGTCCGCACCAAACCCGCAGGTCAGCGGCCCGACGCCGGAAATCTGACACCGAGTGNACGAACTGATGTAACGTCGGTTACAGCCGTATAGGAGGAGAAGCCATGCCGCTGCGGGACAGTCACCAGATCGTGTCCGTCGACGACCACCTCGTGGAACACCCCCGGGTCTGGCTTGATCGACTCCCCTCGAAGTTCGACGGTCGCACACCGCGGATCGAGGAACAGGGCGGCAAGCACGTCTGGGTCTACGACGGCGTCGTGTTCCCCACGATCGGCCTCAACGCCGTCGCCGGGCGCGAGCCGCGGGACTGGGGGGTGGACCCCATGCGCTTCGAGGAGATGATCCCCGGCTGCTACGACCCGGTGGCGCGGCTGAAGGACATGGACGTCGACGGCGTCCATGCCGCCCTGTGCTTCCCGTCGTTCCCCGGCTTCGCCGGCGGGGTGTTCCACCGGGCGCAGGACAAGGAGCTGGCGCTCGCCTGCATTCAGGCCTGGAACGACTTCATGGTCGACGAGTGGTGCGCCGCCGCCCCCGACCGCTACATCCCGCTCGCGCTGCTGCCGGTGTGGGACGTCGCGGCCTGCGTNGCCGAGGTCGAGCGGACGGCGGCCAAGGGCGCGCGCACGGTGTCCTTCCCGGACAGCCCCGTCCCGCTGGGCCTGCCCTCCTTCCACAGCAACCACTGGGAACCGCTGTGGGACGTCTGCGAGGCGACCGACGTCTCGGTCTCGCTGCACTTCGGGTCCGGTTCCTTCGTGCCCGGGTTCTCCTTCGCGGCGGCCAAGCCCGTCCCCGGCGGGTTGACCGCGCCGGACGCGCCGTTCGCCGTCGCGATCGCCTCGTTCGCCACCAACCTGATGTGGACCACCATCGACCTGCTGTTCTCCGGTGTCCTGCAGCGCCACCCCAAGCTGCAGTTCGCGCTGTCCGAGGGCGGCATCGGCTGGCTGCCCTACATCCTGGAGCGCACCGACCAGACCTGGGAGAAGCACCGCTGGTACCAGAAGGACATCGACTTCGACACCCGGCCGTCCGACCTGTTCCGCAAGCANTTCTGGGGCTGCTTCATCGAGGACAAGAGCGGCCTGCGCAACCGGCACGAGATCGGCATCGACCGGATCATGCTCGAGATCGACTACCCGCACTCCGACTCGACCTGGCCCAACAGCCGTAAGATCGCCGCCGACCTCATGAAGGACATCCCCGACGACGAGGTCGCGAAGATCGTCGAGGACAACGCGCGCACCCTGTACCGCTTCCCGCGTTCCTGACGGCCCGCACGCCGACGGCCCCCGTCTCCCCTCCTGGAAGACCCGGAGTGGGAGACGGGGGCCGCGGTGCGTCGAGGGCGGCCAGCCGGCCGCTCAGGCCAGCCGCTCTGGTCAGGCCAGCCGCTCTGGTCAGGCCAGCCGCTCTGGTCAGGCCAGCCGCTCTGGTCAGGCCAGCCGCTCGGTCCGGTTGCGGAACAGCTTCGCGGAGCCGACGCCGACGAAGGCCGGGCGCGGTTCCACCTGTGGGACCGCGGCCAGCGCCCGCAGCACCACCGCGGAGTAGGGGGCCTGGTCGTCGGTGGGCGTGGCGAACTCGACCCGCCCCACCCCGCTCCAGCCCTGCTCGAACGACGTCGAGCCGTGGATGAGCGTCGGGTAGTCGGCGTCCGGGGCATCGCGGCCGGGGATCGACTTCCAGCCGAAGATCTCCGAGTCCACCGACGCCCGGTTGACCCGGGCGAGCCGGTCGGCCGGCAGCGGGCGCAGCTCGCCGATCTCGCCGCGCAGCAGCAGCGAGCCGTACTCGCGGCAGTCCCACGCGGCCGTGTCACCGTCGCGGGTGAGGCCGGAGACGTCGCCATAGATCTTCGGGTTGCCGTGCAGCTCCCGCCCCGCGATGATCGGCATCGTGTTGTTCTCCCAGATGACCACCGGGCACGACCGGGTCAGTGGGCCGCCGGCGGTCTCCAGCACCGCCGTCACCGCCACGTTGACGAGGTTGTAGCCCCGCCCCCGCATGTAGTCGACGTTGTCGAGCTGCTGGTAGGTGACGCTGAGCACCGGGCGTTCGGCCGGCTCGAAGCAGGGCGGCAGGAGGTGGGCGGCCGCCGCCGGCGTGGTGACGAAGGAGACCACCACCGTCGACTGCCGTTCGACCTCGGTCACGGGGGGCAGGATCGTCGGCCCGAACCGGAGCCGGTCACCGATCTGCGTGGGCACGCTGTTCTCCTAACTCCGGGAATCCAGACTGCCGGGGAATCCGGACTGCCGGTGAGTCTCCGGACTGCCGGTGAGTCTCCGGACTGCCGCGGTCAGAGGATGGCCGACTTCTCCTTCAGGGTGATGATCTGCTCCCAGTCGAGGCCGAGTTCGAGCNGGATCTCCTCGGTGTGCTCGCCGTGTTCTGGCGCGGGGCTCAGCNCCGGCACCCGGTCGTCGTACTGCACCGGGGTCGAGGCCAGGGCGTAGCTGATCCCGGCGGCGTTGGTCACCTCGGTGACGTAGCCGTTGGCCTGTACCTGCGGGTCGTCGTGCAGCTCCAGCGGGGACTTCACCACCGACCAGACGCCCTCGATCTTGCTGAACCGCTCCTCCCAGTGGGCCAGCGGGTGGGCCGCGAACGCCTCCCGGATCGTCGCGATGCACTCCCGGCGGTTGTCGAAGCGGGACTTCGCGTCGACGTAGCGGGGGTCGGCGAGCAGGTCCGGGCGCTCGAGCGCCGTGCAGAACTCCGGCCAGTGCCGGTCGGCCTGCAACAGGGAGAACCACAGGAAGCGGTCGTCGCCGGTCCGGTAGACGTTCGTCAGCGGGTTCGGCATCTCAGAGATGTCGAAGCGCTGCATCGTCGGCTGGCCCAGGATCTTGGAGCCGACGACATCGAGGGACATGCCCCACATGGCCGAGGCGAGCAGGGAGACGTCGACGGTGCTGGCGGTGCCGGTGCGCTCGCGGTGGAACAGCGCGCCGACCACCCCGGCGGCCAGGTTGAACCCGGAGGTGTAGTCGCCGAACGCGGGGCGCATGAACGGCGGGTAGGAGTCCGGCGACGCCAGCGCGTAGGCGATCCCGCCGCGGGCCCAGTAGGAGGCGACGTCGTAGCCGCCCAGGTTGGCGTCGGGGCCGTGCGCGCCCTGCCCGTGGCCGCGGGCGTAGATGATGTCCGGGTTGACCTCCCTGATCTTCTCGACCCCGACGCCGAGGCGCTCACAGGAGTCCGGCAGCAGGTTGGTGAGAAAGACGTCGGNGCCCTCCACCAGCTTGTAGAGCAGGTCGAGCCCGTCCGGGGTCGCGACGTTGAGCCCGATGCTGCGCTTGCCGCGGTTGCACTGCTCGATGAGATGGTTGACCCCGTCGAGGCCGGCGAGCATCCCGGAGGCGATCAGGCCGCGCTGCGGGTCGCCCGTCTCGGGATGNTCGATCTTGATCACGTCGGCACCCCAGTCCGCGAGCACGGCGCCGGCGGCGGGTACGAAGGTCCACGCCGCCAGCTCGACGACCTGGATGCCTTCCATGATGCCTGTCATGTCTCCTCTTCCCCGGCTCGCGACGCGCCCCGGCGTCCGTCGCCGTGGCCAGGCCGCTTCGCCGCGGCTCGTCGCCCGCGCCGGGACGGGAGCCGGCGGTCGCGCCGCTGCGCCGGCCGCGCTACAGCCCCGGTGGCCCCGATTTCCGTTGGATAATTAGCCTAATTAGTTCGCCGACCGAAGACAAGCGCGCACCCACCCGACCCCGCGGNCCGAGCGCTCACCCCGACCCTTACCCCGCGCACCGACCCTTGCCCGCCGGAGCATCGCGAGCACGGACAGTCGCCACTCCCGGGCAAGCTCGCCTCCACCCGCAGGAACGTCATCCCGACCAGGGTCTCGATCATGAGATGACATGATCCTACGCTTCAGTTAGATGAATTGATTCCTCTTTCGATGGACGAGTGGCCGCGTCAGCGTACCCGCTGGTCAGGCGCGTGAACCTCGGTCGACCCCGCAAAGGATCTTCGTGACTCATCCCACAAGATGCGGTAAATTCCTCTAACTCAGTCATAGCTATCCGCGGGCGGCGTCGACCAGTCCCGGCTCCTGCGGTTTCCCGATCGCCCCCGCCTGCCCGCGCCGACTCCCGCAGCCCGCTGCCCGGAGCCGGTGCGCCCCGGCCGACCCGGGGTGCGCGTCGAAAGGACGGACATGGTTCAGCATCTGGTCTTCCTGTGCCTGGGCATCGGGAACGGCTCGGTGTTCGCCGCCCTCGCCCTCGCGCTGGTGGTGACCTACCGCAGCTCGGGGGTCGTCAACTTCGCGACCAGCGGGCTCGCCCTCTACGCGCGGCCTACACCTACGCCCTGCTGCGCCAGGGCAAGTTCATGATCCTCATCCCCGGGCTGCCGAAGACCGTCGACCTGGGTTCGCAGCTCGGGCTGGCCGCGGCGATGGCCCTCTCCCTGGCGATCACCGGCGTGCTCGGGCTCCTGCTGTACCTGGTCGTGTTCCGGCCGCTGCGGACCGCCCCACCGGTCGCGCGGGCCGTCGCGTCGATCGGCGTGTCGGTGGTCTTCACCGGTCTCACCGCCGCCCGGCTCGGCACGACCCCGCTGTCCGTCGAGCCGATCTACCCGTCCAGGCTCTGGACGCACGGCTCCTTCCGGGTCGCGTCCGACCGCGTCTACTTCGCGCTGACCATCCTGGCCGTGGCGCTGGCGCTGGGCGCGCTGTACCGGTTCACCCGGTTCGGCCTGGCGACACGTGCCGCGGCCGAGACCGAGAAGGGCGCCTACCTCAGCGGCCTCTCGCCCGACCGCATCGCCGCCCTGAACTGGATCATCGGCGCCCTGGTCGCCGGGCTCGCCGGCATCCTCATCGCCCCGATCGTGCCACTGGTTCCCGTGGCCTACACGCTGTTCATCGTGCCGGCGCTCGCCGCGGCCATCCTCGGCCGGTTCCAGTACCTGGTCCCGGCGGTCGTCGGCGGGCTGGCCATCGGCATGCTGCAGTCCGAGACGCAGCACCTGGAGAGCCTGCATCACTGGCTGCCCTCCTCCGGGCTACCCGAGCTGATCCCGCTCGTGCTGATCCTGATCGTGCTGGTCGCCCGCGCCCGCGCGCTGCCGGAACGCGGAGCGGTCATCCTGAGCTNGCTGGGCCGCGCCCCCCGACCGGCGCACATCCGCCTGAACCTGGTGGTCTTCGGTGCCATCGCCGTCATCGGGCTGTTCGTGCTCTCCGGGCAGTGGCTGACCGCGCTCATCACCAGCCTGGTGTTCGGGGTGATCGCGCTGTCGATGGTCGTGGTCACCGGCTACGCCGGCCAGGTCTCGCTCACCCAGCTCCCGCTCGCCGGCGCCGCCGGCTTCCTCGTCGGCCCGCTGACCGACGACTGGCACCTGCCGTTCCCGGTGGCACCGCTCGTCGCGGCCCTGTTCGCGATGGTGCTCGGCGTGGTCATCGGCCTGCCGGCGCTGCGGGTGCGGGGGCTGACGGTCGCGGTGGTGACGTTCGCGCTCGCCTACGCGCTGGAGGCGATCTGGTTCCGCAACAGCGACATCGTGCCCAGCAGCGGCGTCGACGTCCCCAGCCCGTCGCTGTTCGGCTGGGACCTGGGCATCGGCTCGGGACCGTCGTATCCCCGGGTGCGCTTCGGCCTGCTGTGCCTGGTCGTGCTCGCGCTGACCGCGCTCGCCGTGGCCCGGCTGCGCACCAGCCGGCTGGGCTCGCAGATGCTCGCCGTGCGGGCCAACGAGCGCTCGGCGGCCGCGGCCGGCATCAACGTCACCCGCATCAAGATCGTCGCGTTCGCGATCGCCTCGTTCATCGCGGGCATCGGCGGCTGTCTGGTGGGCTACCAGCAGGGCAACATCACCTTCGACCCGGTCAGCGCGTTCTCCGGGCTGGCCCTGTTCACCACCGTGTACATCGCGGNCATCACGTCGGTGTCCGGCGGCGTGCTGGCGGGCTTCCTCGCCGTCGAGGGGCTGTCCTACCTGATCATCGACAAGATCCTCTCCACCGGCCTGTGGTACGACGTGCTCAGCGGCGTCGGTGTCGTCCTCACCGTGGTCGGAAATCCGGAGGGCATCGTCGGGCCGATGCACTCCTACGCCGACCGCCACCGGCGGCGCGGTCTCGGCGAGCCGGCGCTGGGCGCGCAGGCCGCCCCGGTGCCCGCGCAGACGCGCCCGGCCCCGGTGCGTCCGGCCCCGGTGCTCGGGCCCGACGTGCTGACCGTGCGCGGGCTGACCGTCCGTTACGGCGGCGTGGTCGCCGTCGACGATGTCTCGTTCGCCGCGCCCGAGGGGGCGATCGTCGGGCTGATCGGCCCGAACGGCGCCGGCAAGACCACACTGATGGACGCGATCAGCGGCTTCGTCTCCTGCTCCGGCTCGGTGGAGCTCGCCGGCACGCCCGTCGAGCGCCTGGCCCCCCACGAGCGCGTCCGCGCCGGCCTCGGGCGCACCTTCCAGGCCATCGAGCTGTACGAGGACCTCTCCGTCGCGGAGAACGTCAGCGTCGGCACCACCGCCCTACGCGGGCGGGGCGGCGGCGCGCACCGCGACGTCGAGGACACCCTGGCGCTGCTGGGGCTCGCGGGAGTGCGCGACCGGCCCGCCGGCGAGCTGTCCCAGGGCCAGCGCCAGCTCATCTCCATCGCGCGGGCCCTGGCCGGCAACCCGCGGGTCCTGCTGCTCGACGAGCCCGCCGGCGGCCTGGACACGACCGAGAGCCAGTGGCTCGGCGAACGGCTGCGCGACATCCGCGACAGCGGCGTCACCATCCTGCTCATCGACCACGACATGAGCCTGGTCCTCGGCCTGTGCGACCGCATCGAGGTGATCAACTTCGGTTCGGTCATCGCGTCGGGATCACCTGCCGAGATCCGCTCCGACCGCCGCGTCGCGGCGGCCTACCTGGGCAGCACCCACGCGGAGGACGTGCCGGCATGACGACGACCCTGGATTCCCTCGGCCCCGACCCGGCCGGGCCCGACCCGGACGCGGCCGGCGGAACCGCGGTGCTGCGCACCCGCGGCCTAGTCTGCGGCCACGGCCGGGTGCCGGTGGTCCGCGGCCTCGACCTCGACCTCGACCGGGGCTCGGTGCTCGCCGTCCTCGGTCCCAACGGGGCCGGCAAGACGACGCTGATGACGACCCTCGCCGGTCTGCTGCCGCGCCTGGGCGGGGAGGTGTTCGTCGACGGGCAGCCGCTGCCGAACGCCCGCCCGGCCGCGACCAGCCGGGCGGGGATGGTGCTGGTCTCCGACGACCGGGCGCTGTTCACCGGGCTGTCGGTCCGGGAGAACCTCACGATCGCCCGCCGCCGGGGCGGCCCGACCGTCGGCGAGGCGCTGGAGGTGTTCCCGGCCCTGAAGCGGCGCCTGTCGGTCAACGCCGGCGCCCTGTCCGGCGGGGAGCAGCAGATGCTCGCCGTGGCCCGCGCCCTGGTGCAGAACCCGCGGATCCTGCTCGTCGACGAGATGAGCATGGGCCTGGCCCCGGTGATCGTCGAGGAGCTGCTGCCGGTCGTGCGGCGCATCGCCGACGACACCGGCGCCGTCGTCGTGCTCGTCGAGCAGCACGTGCACCTGGCGCTGGAGGTCGCCGACCGGGCGATCGTGCTGGTCCACGGTGACGTCACGCTCAGCGGGGACGCGGCCGCGCTCGCCCGGGACCCGCAGCAGCTCGAGGCCGCCTACCTCGGCACCGTGGAACCCGACCCCGGCTCCCCGGCCCCGGGTACCGCCTGACCCTCGGCGTCGGCCCGGTCCGCCCGCCGCGGACCGGGCCCACCGCCGAGGGGGCGCGGCTCAGCTCATCATCTCCACGACGGTGGTGGCCAGCGGGCCTTCCAGGTAGTGGCGGGTGGCCTCGTCGAGGTGCCGCTGCCACAGCCGGTGGACGAGGTCCGGCCGCCCCCTCTTGATCAGGTCGACCAGGCGCACGTGGCTGCGGTGCACCTCCACGGTCTCCTTGCGGGTCTGCCCCTGGTCCACGTTCAGCGCGTAGCGCCGGCGGGCGGTGCCGACGATGTGGTACATCATGTCGAGCATCACGGCGAGGGTCTGGTTGTCGGCGAGCTCCGCCATCAGCCGGTGGAACTCCTCGTCGTGCACGATGAACGCCGACGGCTCGTCCAGGTGCGCCTCGGCCCTGGCGAGGCACTCCTCGAGCCGGGCGATGTTCTCCGGCGTCGCCGAGGCCGCGACCAGCCGCGCCAGCGGGGCCTCCACCTCCGCCCGGGCCCGGTAGACGTCCGCCATCGTGGTCCCGCGGTACTCCAGCACGTAGCCGACGTAGCGGGCGGCGACGTCGCCGTTGGGGATCTGCACCCGGGCCCCGCCGTGCACGCCGCGCCGCACGGTGATCAGCGATTCCGACTCCAGGATGCGAAACGCCTCGCGCAGCGTCGGACGGCTGACGTGGAACTGTTCCATGAGGGCCGACTCCGAGGGCAGGAGGTGGTCCTCGAGGAGCTCGCCGGTGATGATCTGGCGGCGAATCGTCGCAGCCACGAGCTCAGCCGCCTTGGGTACGCGTATACCGGCGGTCGTCACAGCCGTCATCCCTCGTCTCTGCGGCTCCCCCGGCGCCTGCCCACGAGCGGGGCGCAGCCGCGGCGTCCGGGAGCCGACCTGGGCCAAAATCGTCTAGCGGAATTGTGGATTCTACATCTTTAACGTCAGCACCAACCGCAGCGGAACCCATCCGCACCGGCCCGCGTCGCCGCCCTCCGGCTCCCGGCCCCGGGGGGCCGGCCACCCCGGGGCCGGTCCGGGGACCCGAGCGGCTCGCGACACTCCCGCGCCGCCCGCCCGAGCCGCGCCGGTCGACGCGCGATTCCCCCCGGCTCATTCTAGGGCCTGCGGCCGCGCCACCCCGGAAGGTCGGCGCGATCAAACGGTTAGAAGAATCACAGAATTACACGCTCGAGCCGACTCTCCGTCATCGATGCCCGAGTCTGGCCACGCCAGACACCAGGTCCCACCAGACATCAGGTCCCACCAGACACCGGGTCCCACCCAGGCACCGGGTCCCACCCAGGCACCGGGTCCCACCCGGCCCGGCCGGGAGCCGCGCCCGACCCGCCAAGTCCCCCGGCCCGCAGGCCTCCCGTGCCGGGACAGGCCAAGCCAGGCCGCACCGAGCCAGACCGGGCGGCGCCGGGACCAGCGGGCCACACGGCGAGGCGCCGGTCCGCGCCCGGGCATCCCTCCCCCTACGGCGTCCCCGCCGCGGCATCGGTGGACAGCATCCCAGCAATAAAGTTAGATGAATGAGCTCCGTAAGCTGATGTAGGGATATTGAGCGAGCCGGCGGATGCCGGGTCAGAGGGACGATGTGAAGATCACGGGTCTCGCACTCGCGCTGCTGGACATCCCGGCGCGGTACACCCAGGAGTACAACCGCTGGTACGACCTGGATCACCTGCCCGAGCACGTGGCCAAGGCCGACGTCGTCGCCGGCCGGCGTTACGTGGCGACCCCCGCCACCCGGGCCACGCCCGGGGCGCTGGCGGGCGAGCTCACCCACGGCCACCCGCCCTACGCGACCATGTACCTGTTCGGCGGCCCGCTCGACTTCATGTCCGAGCAGGCGTTCNCCGGCTGGCGCGACACCGACCGCGCGATCACCCGGGCGGGGCGCTTCTGGAGGCACGGCCGCCCGGTCTTCACGAGCTGGTGGCGGCTGACCGCGGCGCACACCCGCCCGTCGATCGACGTCGCGGCCGACGCGGTCCCGCACCTGGCCCACCAGGGCGTCGTCGTCAGCATCGGCCGGGCCGGCCCTGGCGGCCGCCCGGCGGCACTGGACTGGTGGGAGCNCACCCAGCGCGACGACCTGTATGAGCTGCCCGGCCTGCTGGGAACCCTGCAGCTCGAACCGGTGGAGACCGGCGAGCAGGACCTGGTGCTGCACGTCCTGCTGTGCGCGCAGCCCGCGGCCGAGGTCCTCGCCGGGCTCACCGCGGTCCGCGACCGCCAGCGCCTCACCGGCCGCTTCCCCGCCCACGGTGGCGCCCACGAGACGCTCGCGCTGCTGCCCTACGAGCGGATCATCCCACTCCAGTACGACTTCGACATGGGCGAGCCCACCGAGCCCACCGAGACCAGCGAGCCCACCGAGACCACAGAGACCACGCCCGCGGGCCGGCCCTGATGCGCTTCATGGCCGAGTACAACGTCCGCAGCGACCCGGACGCCGGGTGGCTGGACCCGGACAACGTGGCGACGTTCGCGCGGACGCTGGAGGAGGTCGGCTTCGGCGCGCTGGCGTTCACCGACCACCCGGCGCCCAGCGCGAAGTGGCTGGCGGCGGGCGGGCACGAGACGTTCGACCCGTTCGCGGCGCTCACCTTCTGCGCGGCCGTCACCCGACGGATCCGGCTGATGACGCACCTGACGGTCGTCCCGTACCGCAATCCCCTGCTGCAGGCCCGGTCGATGACCACCGTCGACGTGCTCTCCGGCGGGCGGGCGATCTTCGCACTGGGCACCGGCTACCTGCGCTCCGAGTTCGCCGCCCTCGGCGTGGACGCCGACGAGCGCAACGAGCTGTTCGACGAGGCGGTGGAGGTCATGCGCAAGGCGTGGACGCAGGACGTCGTCGAGCACGCCGGCCGGCACTTCCACGCCACCGGGCAGGCCATGCTGCCCCGGCCGGTGCAGCGTCCGCACCCCCCGCTGTGGCTCGGCGGCAACAGCGGGCTCGCGCTCGACCGGGTGGCCCGGTTCGGCCAGGGCTGGGCCGCGCTCGTCGGCTCCCCGCAGCTCGCCCGCAGCGCGCGCACGGCGTCGATCACCTCCACCGCGGAACTCGCCGCCCGCATCCGCGAGCTCGAACGCCGCCTGCACACCCACGGACGCACGCTGGCCGAGATCGACATCCTCGCCCCCACGCCGGCCGGCGTGCTCGCAAACGGGTGGTCGCCGGCGCAACGCCTCGACGAGCTGGCCCGCCTGCGCGACGTCGGGGTGACCTGGGCCGGCGTCGTGCTGCCCGGCGGCGGGTTCGCCGCGGCCATGGACAGCGTCCGGCGCTTCGGCGCCGAGGTCGTGGCCGCCCTGTGACGCCACCTGACGATCATCGGAGGACAACGTGCTGCTAGATCTCGCCGGCACCGGCGCACCGGCCTTCCTCGCCCCCCGGCAGGTGCTGACCGGGGCGGGGTCCGCCGCCACGGCGGGGGCGGCCCTGCGCTCCTGGGGGGTGGCCCCGGGGCGGGTGCTCGTCGTCGCCGACCGGGTCGTGTCCGAGGCAGGGCTGCTCGGCACCGTGGTCGGCGGCCTGGCGGACGCCGGCTTCGGGGTGACGGTGTTCGACGACGTCGCCGGCGAGCCCACCGACACCGTCGTCGCCCGCGCCGCCGACATCGCCCGCGCCCAGGCGGTCACGGCCGTCGTCGGCGTCGGCGGCGGCAGCGCGCTCGACCTCGCCAAGTCCGTCGCCCTGCTCGCGACGAACACGGGCGGGATCGCCGACTGGGTCGGCGTCGTCGAGCCGCCGGTGCCGGTCGCGCCGCTGCTGCTCGTGCCGACGACCACCGGCACCGGCTCGGAGGCGACCCGCATCTCGATGATCACGATCGACGGTGCGAAACGGATCGTGAGCTGCGCCCAGTTCGTCCCGCTCGTCGCCGTTCTCGACGCCGACCTGGTGGCCGACCTCCCCGCGGCGGTGGTCNCCTCCACCGGCATGGACGCGATCGCCCACGGCGTGGAGTCGATGCTGTCGACCACCCGCACCGCGCTGACCCTGGCGGTGGCCACCGAGGCGGTGCGGATCCTCACCGCCAGCCTCGAGTCCGCCGCGCTCGACGGCGACCGGGCCGCCCGGGGTCGCGTGCTCTACGCCTCGCACCTGGCCGGGCTGGCGCTCAACGCGGGCGTCGTGCTCGGGCACAGCCTGGCCTACGTCATCGCCCGGCACGCCCCGATGCCGCACGGGACGAGCTGCGCGCTGGCCCTGCCCTACTGCCTGGCCTACGACCGNGATGTGCCCGAGGCCCTCGCCGCGCACATCGCGCGGACCGTCACCGCCGGCGGGAGCACGCGGCTGCGGGCGGCGGCGGAACGGGTCGACGCCCTCGCGCAGCGACTCGGCCTACCCCGCTCGCTCGACGCCGTCGGCATCCGGGCCGACCTGCTGGCGCAGATGGCCGCGGAGACCGTCCGCGACTTCCCACGCCCCACGAACCCGGTCCCGATGGCGACGGCGCCGGTGCACCGCCTGCTCACCACGATGCACCGCGGCAGCGTCGCCGACGCATGGGAGCTCGACCTCACCCCGGACCCCGACCCGAACCCCACCTCGGATGGAGTGGCCGCGTGACCACGACCAACGATCGTCCCGTCCTCGTCGCCGGCGCCTGGGACGCTGGCGCGCACGGCGCCTGGATCCCCGTGCTCGACCCCGCGGACCTGCGCCACATCGTCGCCCGGGTGCCCGCCCTGGATGGCGCCGACATCGCGCGGACGTACGACGCGGCCGAGGCCGGCGCCCGCGCCTGGCGCGCCGCCGGGGCCCTCGAGCGCGGCACGGTGCTGCTGCGCGCCGCCGGGCTGCTGCGCGACCGGGCNGCCGACATCGCCCACGACCTCGTCCTGGAGATGGGCAAGACCCTCGCCGAGGCCACCGGCGAGGTCGCCAAGGCCGCCGACTTCTTCGAGTACTACGGCAGCCTGGCCCGTGCGCCCCACGGCTACGAGCTGCCCGACGGCCGGCCGGACACCAGCACCGCCGTGCGGTATGAACCCGTCGGGATCGTGCTGGCCATCACCCCGTGGAACGACCCGCTGCTGACCCCGGCCCGCAAGCTGGCCCCGGCGCTCAGCGCCGGCAACGCGGTGGTACTCAAGCCCGCCACCGACACCCCGCTGGTGAGCCTGCACCTCGCCCACGCGCTGCTCGACGCGGGCCTGCCCGCGAACGCGCTGTCCGTGGTGACCGGCCGCGGCCGCGACATCTCCGGGCCGCTGCTCGCCGACCGCCGCCTCGCCGCCGTCACCTTCACCGGCAGCAACGAGGTCGGGCTGGCCATCATGCGCACCGTCGCCGGGCGCAACCTGCGGGTCCAGACCGAGATGGGCGGGAAGAACGCCACCGCGGTGCTGGCCGACGCCGACCTCGACCTCGCCGCCGACACGATCGCCGCCGCCGCCTTCGCCCAGGCCGGGCAGCGCTGCACCGCGACGAGCCGGCTCGTCGTCGACGGCGCGGTCCGCGACGATCTGCTCGCCGCGCTGGGCCGCCGCGTCGCCGCGCTGCGGCTGGGACCAGGCCTCGAGGCGGACACCACCATGGGCCCGGTGGTGAACACCGCGCAGCGCGACTCGGTGCTCGACCACGTCCGCCAGGCCCGCGCCGAGGGCGCGACGCTGCTCGCCGGCGGCGGCACCCCGGCGGACACCGGGCTGAGCCACGGCTGCTTCGTCGAACCCACGATCCTCGGCGACGTGACCCCGGCGATGTCGATCTGGCGCGACGAGGTCTTCGGCCCCGTCCTCGCGGTGCGCACCGTCGACGGCTTCGACGAGGCGGTCGACGCCGTCAACGACTCGGTCTACGGGCTGTCGGCGGCGCTGTTCACCCGGGACCTGAGCGCCGCCCACCTGTTCCTCGACCGGGCCGACGCCGGCCAGGTCGCGGTGAACCTGCCCACCTCCGGCTGGGACGTGCACCATCCCTTCGGCGGCTTCCGCGAGTCCGGCTCGCCGTTCAAGGAGCAGGGCCTCGAGGCGCTGCACTTCTACCGCCGGGCCAAGACCACCGCCATCCGGTTCCGCGGATGACCGCCGTCCCCCACGATCCCGGTCCGCAGGGCGGTCGCGGTACTCCGGCCGTCCCCGCGGCGATGGCCGGCGCGCCGGCATCGCCGGCATCGCCGTCGCCGGCATCGCCGTCGCCGGTGACGCCGTCGCCGGTGACGCCGTCGCCGGTGACGCCCGCCCCGGTGACGGGGGCGCTGGCGGGGCGAACGGTGCTGGTCACCGGCGCCGGACGGGGCCTGGGGCGGGCCATGGCGCTGGGCGTGGCGGGGGCCGGTGCCACGGTCGTCGCGGTGGCCCGCACGGCGGGCGAGCTCGCCGAGACGGCGGCGCTGGCCGACCCGGGCCGCGTCCACGTGCTGCCCTGGGACCTCGCCGCGCCCGACACCGCCGACGACCTCGTCGCCGGCGCGCAACGGCTGGCCGGGCCGCTGCACGGCGTCGTGCACGCCGCCGGGATCCAGCACCGGGCGCCGGCGGCGGACTTTCCCGCCGACGCCTGGCAGCGCATCCTGACGGTCAACCTGAGCGCGCCGTTCTTCCTGAGCACCGCGGTGCACCGGGCGCAGGCGGCCCGGGGCGAGTCCGGCAGTCATGTGTTCATCGGGTCGTTGGCGAGCTCGATCGGGCTGCGCGACGTCGCCGCCTACGCCGCCAGCAAGGCCGGCGTCCTCGGCGTCGTGCGCGCGCTCGCGGTGGAGTGGGCGGCGAGCGGCGCCCGGGTCAACTGCGTCGCCCCCGGCTACATCCGCACCGCGCTGACCGAGGACCTGTTCGCCGACGCCGAGCGCGCCGCCTGGGTCGCCGGACNCATCCCCATGGGCCGCCTCGGTGAGCCCGCGGACCTCGCCGGCGCCGTCGTGTTCCTGCTCGCCGAGGCATCGGCGTACATCACCGGGCAACTGATCAACGTCGATGGAGGGTGGCTCGCCGGATGAGCGTGTCGGAGGATCGCGGCGCCACGGCGCCGAGCACGGCCGCGGGCAGGCCGGCGTCGGGCAGGCCGGCGTCGGGCGTCACGGCGGCAGGCGTCACGGCGTCGGGCGGGCCGGGGACGGTCAGGCGGACGACGTTCGGGGTCGTGGGGGGCGGCATCATCGGGCTGGCCGTGGCCCGCGAGCTCGCGCTGCGCCACCCCGGCGCCGAGGTCGTCGTCGTCGAGAAGGAACCGCGGCTCGCGGCCCACCAGACCGGGCACAACAGCGGCGTCATCCACGCCGGGCTGTACTACCAGCCCGGCTCCCTCAAGGCGACGCTGTGCACCCGCGGCGGCGCCCTGCTGCGGGAGTTCAGCCAGCAGCACGGCATCGACTTCCAGGAGCTCGGCAAGCTCGTCGTCGCCACGAACGACGCCGAGCTCGAACAGCTCGCGGTCATCGAGGACCGCGCCCGGCGCAACCGGGTACCCGACCTGGTGCGGCTCGACCGCGCCGGGATGGCCGAGATCGAGCCGCACATCAGCGGGATCGCCGCGCTGCACTCCCCGCACACCGCGGTCATCGACTACCGGGCGGTGTGCGAGGCACTGGCGGCGGACCTCGCCGCGCGGGGCGNCCGGGTGCTGTTGTCCAGCCCGGTCACCGCCATCCGCGACGAAGGCGACCGGGTCGCCGTCACCGCCGGCGGGCAGACCCTGCGCGTCGACCGGCTCGTCGCCTGCGGCGGGCTGTCCAGCGATGCGCTGGCGGCGATGGTCGACGACCCCGGCGACGTGCGGATCATCCCGTTCCGCGGCGAGTACTACCACCTGCGGGCGGGGCTGCGCGACCGGGTGCGCGGCCTGGTCTACCCGGTGCCGGACCCGCGTTACCCGTTCCTCGGGGTGCACCTGACCCGCGACCTGACCGGCGGCGTCCACGTCGGCCCGAACGCCGTCCTCGCCCTCGCCCTGGAGGGTTACCGCTGGCGCGACGTCAACCCGCGCGACCTCGCCCAGGTGCTGACCTGGCCGGGGATGCGCCGGCTGGCCCACGAGCACTGGCGCAACGGCCTGGCGGAGATGGTCGGCTCGCTGTCCCGGCGCCGCTTCGCCGCCGCGGTGCGCCGCTACCTTCCGGAGGTGCGGGCCGGCGACCTCACCCGGGCGCCGGCCGGAGTGCGGGCGCAGGCCGTGCGCCGCACGGGCGAGCTCGTCGACGACTTCGTGATCCGCACCAGCGGGCGGGTCACCGTGGTGCGCAACGCCCCGTCCCCGGCCGCCACGTCGTCGCTGGCGATCGCCGAGCACATCGTCGGCCAGCTCGCCGTCATCGGAGGCGCCCGCCCCTGACCTGCCGGTGACGGTCCGCTGCCGCCCGGACGCGCGTCTCGCCCCGACGCGCGGCAGGATGGTGACATGAGCGGAACCAGCACCGCGGGGCCGAGCGCCCCCTCCGACCCGACGGAGAGCCGCGCGCACGTCCGGGGCGCCGAGCTCGCCTACACCGACGCCGGCACGGGTCCCCTCGCCGTCTACGCCCACGGCGTCACCCAGAGCCGCGCGTCGGAGGCGGCGTCGGGCCTGTTCGACTGGTCACCCGTCGTCGCCGCGGGCCGGCGCCTGGTGCGCTACGACGCCCGGGGCCACGGGCAGTCCACCGGCGACCCGGTTCCGGCGCAGTACACCTGGCCGCAGCTCGCCGAGGACCTGCTCGCGCTGCTCGACCAGCTTGCCGGGCCGTCGCCGGTGGCCGGGATCGGTTCGTCGATGGGCACCGGCACGCTGCTGCACGCCGCCGTGGCCGCGCCGGGCCGCTTCGACCGGCTCGTGCTGACCGCACCGCCGACCGCATGGGCGACACGGGCGGCCCAGGCCGACCTCTACCGGCGGGGCGCCGACCTCGTGGAGACGCGCGGCCCGGCACTGTTCGCCGAGCTCGCCGCCAGCGCGCCCGTACCGCCGGTCTTCGCCGACCTGCCCAACTACCCACCGGCACCCGACGTCAGCGAGAAGCTCTTCCCGTCGGTTCTGCGCGGCGCCGCCGACTCCGACCTTCCCTCCGAGCAGGCCCTGGCCACCATCGACATTCCCGTCCTGATCCTGCCCTGGGCCGGCGACCCGGGGCATCCCGTCTCCACCGCCGAGCGGCTCGCCGCCCTCATCGACGGAGCCCAGCTCCAGGTCGCCGAGACCGGCGCGCAGCTCGCGAGCTGGGGCGCCCTGGCCGCGGACTTCCTCGGCCCGGGCGGAGGCGCGGGCGGCGCCTGATCATCGCCCCAGTCCCTCTCCAGCAGCCAGATCCTGCTGCCGGCCGCGGAGTTGCTGGAGGTTGATGGCCACCGGGCCGCGCACACCCCTTGTCGTCACCGCCGCCTGTCGTCCCGCCCACCAGTCCGACGTCCGCATNCCGATTCCCGATTCCCGATTCCCGGCCAGATGGCGGCCAGATCGTGCCGAGGTTTCGGTACGGTTTTTCGCCCGAAAACCGTGCACAGCCCTCGGCACGATTCTGTAGTCAGAGGACGACGAAAAGTGAACGGCTTTCGACGGCGGCAGGCGGCAGCGGACCTGCCCGTCTACCGCCCCGGGACGCTCTCTGCGGCGCGCAGCAGGTGCTCGGCATGGCGCAGGACCGGCGCGTCGACCATCCGGCCCTCGAAGGCGAACACGCCGACGCCCGCCTCATGCGCCGCCGCCAGTACGCGGCGCGCCCAGGCCACCTCGTCCGCCGACGGCGCGAACGCCGCCCGGACCACCGGGACCTGCGTCGGGTGGATGCAGGCCTTGAGACCAAAGCCGCTGGCCGCGGCGTCCCGCGCCTCGGCGGCCATCCCGTCCAGGTCGGCGATGTCCAGGTAGACGGCGTCGATCGCCTGGCGGCCGTGGGCGCCGGCGGCGAGCAGGACGGCCGCGCGGGCGTACCGGGCGACGTCGCGGTAGCGCCCGTCGTCGAACCGGCTCGACCGGCCGCCCAGCCCGGCGACGAGGTCCTCCGCGCCCCACATCAGGCCGACGACGTTCGCCGCCGCGGCCAGCTCTGGCGCCGCGAGCACCCCGCGGGCCGTCTCGCACAGCGCGATGACCGTGAAGCCGGCGAGCTGCTCGACCTGCGCCGCCGACTCCGCCTTCGCCAGCATGACCAGGCGCACGCCCGTTCCGTCCAGCGCCGCGAGGTCCGCGGCGAAGTCCGGGGTGCCGACNGGGCTGACCCGCACGACGGTGCGGGCCGGGTCGAGGCCGGGCAGGGCCGCCACCAGCGCCTCCCGGGCCGCGGGCCGCGCCGGGGGTGCCACGCCGTCCTCCAGGTCGAGGATGACGAGGTCCGCGGCGTCCGCCGCCCGGGCGAAGCGGTCCGGGCGGTCGGCGGGACAGAACAGCAGGGTCGTGCCCGCGAGCCCAGCCGTGTCCGCGAGCCCAGCCGTGCCCGCGAGCCCAGCCGTGCCCGTGGCCTCAGCCGACATCCGAGCGCACCCCGTCCCGCTCGGCCGCGCCCGAGTCCGTTGCCGCCGGGCGCAGGAGCATCAGCGCCGAGCGGGTCGCCGTGGCGACCACGACGCCCTCCTGGTTGCGCGCGGTGTGCTCGAACTCGACGACGCCCGTGTCCGGCCGGCTGCTCGACAGGCGCCGGCTGCGCACGACCGTCTCCGCGTAGAGGGTGTCCCCCACGAACACCGGCGCGGGGAAGCGCACCGCGCCGAAGCCGAGGTTCGCCACCGTCGTGCCCNGCGTCAGTTGTGCCACCGACAACCCCACCAGGGTCGACAACGTGAACAGGCTGTTGACCAGCCGCTGCCCGAACGGCTGCGTCGCGCTCCAGGCCTCGTCGAGGTGCAGGGCCTGCATGTTCATCGTCAGGGTCGTGAAGAGGGTGTTGTCGGCCTCGCCCACCGTGCGGCCCGGGCGGTGCCGGTACACGACCCCCTCGGCCAGCTCGTCGTAGTACAGCCCGCGCTGCTCGATGACGGGCCGGCCGTCCACGAGCCGACCCTCCACCGCGGCCGCCATCAGCAGGCACCCGTCGTGGCGAGCNGCCGGCCGACGTGCGGCCTGCCGGCCCGGAAGACCGAAGCGCGCATGAAAACTCTCCTCTGGCCCAGGGCGAGCGCTCGCGGCTTCACCTCGTCGACAACGACGACGGCCGGGCGCCCTGCCCACCGGAGCGCCGCACCCTCCCGGCCGGCGCCCGAATTCCCCGTGGAAGACGGATCGCCGGCGAGCTGACCGAACGCCCGTTCACCTGCCCGTCAGGGCGAATCCTAGCCGCCTGGCCTGGTCAGCGGGGCGCCATGCGGATCGCGCCGTCGAGGCGGATCACCTCGCCGTTGAGCATCGGGTTGGCCACGATGTGCTCGACCAGGGCCGCGTACTCGTCCGGGTTGCCCAGCCGGCTCGGATGCGGAACCTGCCGCCCCAGCGACTCCCGGGCCTGCTCGGACAGCCCGCCGAGCATCGGTGTCTCGAACAGGCCCGGCGCGATGGTGACCACCCGGATCGCCCGGTCGGCGAGGTCCCGAGCGATGGGCAGCGTCATGGCGGCGACGCCACCCTTGGACGCCGAGTAGGCGGCCTGCCCGATCTGCCCCTCGAACGCGGCGACGGAGGCGGTGTTGACGATGACGCCGCGGTCGCCGTCGACCGGCTCGACCGTGGCGATCCGCTCGGCGGCGAGCCGGATGACGTTGAACGTCCCGATGAGGTTGACGTGGATCACCTTCGCGAAGGCCTCGAGCGGGAACACGCCGCCCCGCCCCAGCACCCGGATCGCGTTGCCGGTGCCGGCGCAGTTGACCACGACCCGCAGCGGGCCGAGGGCGACGGCGGCGTCGAGGGCGGCACCGACCTCCTCGGGCTGGGTGACGTCCGCCGCGACGAACCGGGCGTCGTCACCGAGCTCCTTGGCCACGGCGTCCCCGGCCGAGCTGGGCAGGTCGAGCAGCACGACCCTCGCCCCGGCCGCCAGCAGGCGCCGCGCCGTGGCGAGGCCGAGTCCGGACGCGCCGCCGGTCACCAGAGCGATGCTGCCTGAGATGTCCATCAGTTACCTCCAGAGGGGACTGTCGCCTTCAGGCGACAGGGGAATCCGGTACGGACCGCGATGGTTATACCGGTCGCGCTGGTATAACCAGTTGTATGGGGCGGCAGGTGACGACAGGCGCGGGCGGGGTCTACGACCTCGGCTACCACGTCGTCTGGTGCCCCAAATACCGCCGGCCCGTCCTGACCGGCCCGGTCCGCGACCGGCTTGACATCCTGCTGCGCGAGAAGTGCGCCGAGCATGACTGGACGGTTGTCGCGCTGGAGATCGAGCCCGACCATGTACACCTGTTCGTGAAAGCTCATCCGAAGCACTCCCCGTCGTACATCGCCAACCAGCTCAAGGGCTTCACGTCCCACGCGCTACGCGACGAGTTTGCGCACCTACGCTCCCGGCTGCCGACGCTCTGGTCCCGGTCGTACTTCGTCGCCACCGTCGGCGCGGTGTCGGCCGAGACGGTGCGGCGGTACATCGACACGCAGGACGAGCGGCCGTGGCGCAAGGGCGTGGCCCGGTGAGACGGACGTACAAGTTCCTGCTGCGCCCGAGCGGGCGGCAGGTCGCCTCGTTGAACGCGATGCTCGGCGACCACCGTGCGCTGTACAACGCCGCGCTCCAAGAACGGCGCGACGCCTACCGGCACCCGTCCCGAACAACAGTCCGCTACGGCGACCAGTCGGCCCAGTTGAAGGACATTCGGGCGTACGACACGGACCATGNCCGATGGTCGTTCTCCTCGCAGCAGGCCACGCTGCGCCGGCTGAACCTCGCGTTCGCCGCGTTCTTCCGCCGAGTCAAGGCGGGCGAGACGCCCGGCTACCCGCGTTTCCAAGGCGCCGGACACTTCGACACGGTCACATGGCCCGTCGACGGCGACGGCTGCCGCTGGGACTNGCAGCCCGAGCACCCGAGCCAGACGTTCATCCGCCTCCAGGGCATCGGACACGTCAAGGTCCACCAGCACCGGCCCGTACTCGGCACGGTCAAGACCCTGTCCGTCACACGCGAGGGTAACCGCTGGTACCTCGCGCTGTCCTGCGACGACGTGCCCGCCGTCCCGCTCGAACCGACCGGTGCTGTCGTCGGCATCGACATGGGTGTCGCGTCGCTGGCGACCACGGCCGACGGCCGGCATTTCGGCAACCCGCGCTTCCTCCAGCGGTCCGCTGACCGACTCGCCGCCGCGCAGCGAGACCTGTCCCGGAAGAAACGCGGCTCGAGGCGGCGCCGCAAGGCCGTGGCCCGTGTTGCCCGCCAGCACCGGGCGGTCGCCCGGCAGCGGGCCGACCTCGCGCATAAGACCGCGCTCGAACTCGTCCGCGATCACGACCTGATCGCCGTCGAGAAGCTGAACATCAAGGGCATGGNCCGCCGGGCGCAGCCCAAGCCCGACCCTGACCGGCCGGGCCAGTTCCTGCCCAACGGGCAGGCCGCCAAGTCCGGACTGAACAAGTCGATCCACGACGCCGGGTGGGGGGTGTTCCTCGACGTGCTGCGCGCCAAGGCTGAAAGCGCCGGACGGACGGTTGTCGAGGTGAANGCCCGTCACACCTCCCAGCGATGTGCCGAGTGTGGGCACGTCGCGAAGGAGAACCGGCCGACGCAGGCCACGTTCCTGTGCGTGCAGTGCGGCCACTCCGCGCACGCCGGCGAGAACGCGGCGGTCAACATCCTCAGGGCAGGGCTTGCCCTTCAGGTAGCGACAGCTTCCTGAGAAGCTGACCCCTTCAGGCGTCAGAGGAGTCACGCCTCGATCTCCTTCGCAGGTCGGGTCAGTTCGTGGGTAGGCGGTCGGTTCGGGCCGCGGTCGGCTTGCGGAATCGCGGTCGGCCTGCAGGGTCGCGGTCGGTTCGCGGGGTCGCGGTCGGTTCGCGGGGTCGCGGTCAGAAGGCGGCGTAGCCGCCGTCGAGCAGGATGCTGTCGCCGGTGTGGAAGACGGACGCGGGCGAGGCCAGGTAGACGGCGATGCCGGCGAAGTCCTCCGGGCGGCCCCAGCGGCGCACGGGCATGCGCGGCAGCACCCGCTCGGTGAACCGTTCGTCGTGCAGCCCCTGGTGGGTCATGGGCGAGTCCGTCCAGCCGGGCAGGATGGCGTTCGCCCGGATGTCGTGGCGTGCCAGCTCCACCGCGGCCGCCCGGATCATCGCGGTCAGCCCGGCCTTGCTGGCGCCGTAGGAGTAGGCGCGGGCCTGCCCCTGCAGGACCGCGAGGCTGGACGTGGCGACGAGGCTCCCCCCGTTGCCGAAGCGCACCATCGCCCGGGCCGCCTCCCGCAGGGTCACGAACGCCCCGTCGAGGTCGACCCGTGTCACCTCGCGGAACTCGGCGAGCGACGTCTCCAGCAGCGGGTGGAACTGGGACGCGACACCGGCGTTGACGAAGCAGGAGTCGAGCCGGCCGAAGGTCGCGGCGACCTCGGCCATCGTCGCGACCACCTGGTCCTCGTCGCCGACGTCGCAGCGATGGCCGGTGGCCAGCCCGCCCGCCGCGCCGATGCGCTCGACGGCGGCGGCGTTCTTGGCCGCGTTGGTCCCCCAGACGCAGACGTGGGCGCCGGCCGCGGCGAGCCCGCCCGCGATGCCCAGGCCGATCCCGCCGTTGCCGCCGGTCACCACGCTGACGTGGCCAGTCANGTCGAACGGGCTTCGCCCGGCGGGCGCGTCCGCCGCCACGGCACCGCCCGACGACCGCCGGCCCGACTCCCGCACGATGCTCATCGCCGAGCCCTCGCTCATCGCCGATCCCTCCTGTGCCGGAACCNCTTCCGAGCGCGGTGCCGACCCGACCGTAGGATCACCACGGCATTTTAGTCAACCATCGCGTCGGTCAAATAAACTCTTGACTGCGAGCCCCGCGATGGGGGACGGTCGGCTCAGTCCCGACGTGACCCGCGCCACGGCTCAAAAATCCCCCGCGAACCGCCTCACCGGCGGGCGGCTCCCCCTGACCACCGCGGCCCGCGGCCCGCGGACCAGCCACGTACCCTCGCCGCGCCCACGGGCCGCGGACAGTCCCGACGGAGGTCGAGATGGACGAAAGCGCCAAGGGCAGAACCCTGGTGGAGGACGACCTCACGGTCTCCCCCGATGTGCTCGCCGCACTGGCCCGGGCCGTCGGCAGCCCCGCGGGGACGGCGACGGCCACCCTCGTGCCCTACTTCGGCGCGGCGGTCGGCGGCGAGTCGACCGCGGTCGACGGCCTCGACCTCGACCTGTCCCGCGCGCTGCTCGCCGGCATCGACTACGACTGGCGCCGGCCCTTCGCCCCCGGCGAGCGGGTGCACGTGCGGGTCACCGTGGAGGACGTCTTCCGCAAGGGCGCCAACCAGTTCGGCCTGCTCGCCGCCGAGTTCACCGACGCGGCCGGCGACCTCGTGCAGCGCCAGACCGTCACCTTCATCGAGCGTGGGAGCAGCAAGTGACCCAGGATGACAGCGCGACTCTCACCCCCGGCGAGAATGTGCCCCCCGGCGAGAACGTGACCCTCGGCGAGAACGTGACCCTCGGCGAGCGCACGCGCGGCCCCGTGACCCGCGTGCAGATCGCCCGCTACGCCGGCGCGGTGGGCGACTTCAATCCCGTCCACGTCGACGACGAGTTCGCCCGCGCCTCCGGCCTGCCGTCGGTGATCGCGCACGGCCCGCTCACCGTGACGCTGGCGCTGGACGCCGTGGTCGAGCAGCTCGGCCCCCAGGCCCTGCGGTCCGCGAAAGCCCGGCTGTCCGCGCCGGTCTTCCCCGGCGACGAGCTGACGGTGGTGCCCACCGCCGACGGCGTCGAGGTGCGCAAGGCCGACGGCACGGTGGCGGCGACGGTCCGCCTGGAGACGGTGAACCCAGAGACGGTGAACCCAGAGACGGTGAACCCAGAGACAGGGCAGCCGGCGACGGCGCCCGAGGCCGCGGGGACGCGCTGATGGGGCACGAGTACATCATCCTGGACGACGAGCCCCGCGGCGTGCGGGTGCTCACGCTGAACCGGCCGGACCGGATGAACTCCTGGAACGCGGCGATGCGCCAGGAGCTGCGCGACGCCGTCGAGGACACCGCGCTCGATCCGGGGGTGCGCGTCCTGATCATCACCGGCGCGGGTGGGCGCGCGTTCTCCGCCGGCGAGGACGTCGGCGGCATGGGCGACCTCACGGCGCTCGGCACCCGCGGGTTCCGCGCGCACGCCCGGCGCATCCACGACGTCTTCGACACGATCGAGGCGATGGAGATCCCGGTGATCGCCGCCGTCGACGGGGTGGCCGCGGGCGGTGGGTTCGAGCTGGCACTGTCCTGCGACTTCCGGGTGGCCGGCGACAACGCCCGGTTCGTCATGCCGGAGGCGAAGGTCGGCCTCATCCCCGGGTCCGGGGGCTGTTCGCGGCTCGTCACCTACGTGGGCCGGGGCCGGGCCAAGGAGCTGGTCATGCTCGGCGGCACCCTGCGTCCCGCCGCCGCGTTGCAGCTCGGCCTGGTCACCGAGGTCGTCCCGGCCGGCACGGCGCTTGACGCCGCCCNGGCCATGGCCGACCGGCTCGCCGCGATGGCGCCGCTCGCCCTCGGCATGGCCAAGCTCGTGCTCAACACCTGTGCGGACGTCGACGGTGAGACCGGCCGCCGGCTGGAACGGCTCGGCCAGAGCGTGCTCAAGACCACCGAGGACCACCGCGAGGGCGCCGCCGCGTTCATCGAGAAGCGGACCGCGCAATGGCAGGGGCGTTAGGCCAGGCCGTCGACCAGCGGTTCTGGAACCGGGCGACGCAGACCGCCGATCGGGAACGGCTCGACGCGCTGCACCTCGCCCGGATCCGCCACCTGGTCGGCTGGGCCTACGACCACTCCCCGCTGCACCGGCGGATCTACGACGCGGCGGGGGTGAAGCCCGCCGACATCCGCACCTGGGACGACTACCATCACCGGCTGCCGTTCACCGACAAGCCCGACTACGTCCGCGACCAGGAGAGTTCGGAGTCGGGGTTCGGCGGTCTGGCGCTCGGCCCGGAGCACTGGCAGCAGTACTTCCACACGACGGGCACCACCGGCCGGTTCCTGCACGAGGCGTTCAGCCAGTTCGAGATGCACAAGGNGGGCACCCAGCTCTGCTACGGCCTGTGGAGCCAGGGCGCCCGGCCGCGCGACTCGATCTACTTCTGCTTCGACTTCGGCATGTGGGTCGGACTGTGGACGTACTACTGGGGGGCGCGCAACCTCGGCCTGACCATCGTCTCCGGCGGCGGTGCCACCGGGGAGCAGCGGGTCCGCCACATCCTCGAACGCCGCCCCGCCATCGTCTGCGGCACCCCCACCTACCTGCTACACCTGGCCGAGATCGCCGAGCGGGCGGGGCTGGACCTGCGCCGCGCCGGGGTGCGCATCCTGGCCGGCGGCGGCGAGGCGGGGCTGTCGGTGCCGCGCATCCGTGAACGGCTCGCCGAGGCCTGGGGCGCCGAGCGGATCCACGACGCCTACGGCATCGGGGAGGCGCTGTTCATCGGCCAGTCGTGCGACGTGTGGGCCGGCGGGGTACACGCGATCGAGGACGTCTGCCACTCGTACTCGGTGGACCCCGCCTCGGGCGAGCCGGTCACCGACGCCGGTGAGGTCGGCGAGCACGTCATCACCAGCTACACCCATCTTGTGCAGCCGTTCATCAAGTACCGGACGCACGACCTCGTCCGCATCGACGCCCGTCCCGACCACGGCTGCGGGTGGACGTGGAAGCACTTCCCCGGGGTCGTGCTCGGCCGGTCCGACTTCATGATCACAATCCGCGGGGTCAACGTGTACCCGACCGCGGTGGAGAACCTGATCAGCGAGGTCCCGGGGCTGACGCACCACTACGAGCTGCACCTGTCCCGCCGCGACGGCATGGACCGGATGCTGGTCNGGGCCGAGGCCGCGACGGGGGTCGGCGCGCTGGCCGACCTGGCCACGCGGCTGTCGGCCCACCTGCGCGACCACCTCGGGGTCCGGCTGGAGACCGAGGTCGTCCACGCCGGGACGCTGCCGCGCTACGAGCTGAAGACCAGACGGATCTTCGACGCCCGCGAGCCGGGCGCACGAGCCGCCACCACCCGGGAAGGGCGCTGAACTATGGCCGGCGTGGCACAGGGCGGCGTGGCACAGGGAACGCGGACTCGCACGGATCTCGACCCACTCCCGCCACCGGGACCAGGCACGGGGCCGGGGCCGGGGTTGGGGTCGGGGTTGGGGTCGGGGTTGGGGTCGGGCCTGGGCGCCGACGTCGAGCGGCAGCGCGCCCNCCTGCTCGCGGTACACGCCGACCTGGCCCGGGAGCGGGAGGCAGCCCTGTCGCCGGCGATCGAGCGGGCGCTGGAGACGGCCCAGATGTACCTGTTCCTCGCGCTGGGCTACGTCGGTCACACCGACGCCCTGTTTCCCGACGAGCTTCAGGCCCCCCACGAGCCACAGGCCCCCGGTGAGCTGTCGGCCCCTCAGTCCGCCTCCCCATCGACCGATGCGACCGAAGGCGGGGGAATCCCCTCATGACATCCGCAGACCACAACAACGGCGTGCACGACGACCTCAGCGTGCACGACGACCTCAGCGTGCACGACGACCTCAGCGTCTACGTGTTACCGGGGCGGGCGAGCGATCCCGCCCGGGCCCTGCGGGAGGCGCGCGACGCCGAGCGGGCCGGCTTCGGCGCGGTCTACGTCAGCGAGCGGCTCGACCTCAAGGAGGCCGGGGTGGTCTGCGGGGCGCTCGCCGCGACGACCGACCGCTGCCGCGTCGGGACCGCAGTGATCCATCAGGGCACCCGGCATCCCCTCACCATCGCCGCGCTGGCGGCGACCGCGCACACGCTGAGCGGCGGCCGGTTCGTCCTCGGGCTCGGCCGAGGGCTGGGGGCGCTGGCGCCGTCGCTCGGCGTCCCGCCGCCGACGCTGCGCGGGCTGGAGCACCTGGTGGGCGTGCTGCGGCGGCTGTGGACAGGCGAGGCGATCCGGGAGGAGGGCACGGCGGGGTCGTTCCGCGGGATGCGCTTCTCCGACCTGCCCCCGGACGGCGCGCCGCCGGTCGTCCTCGGCACCATCGGCCCACGCGGGCTCGACCTCGCCGGGCGGGCGTTCGACGGGGTCATCCTGCACCCGTTCCTCACGGTCGACGCGGTGGCCGCCTCGGTGGCGGCGGTGCGCGGCGCCGCGGAGCGGGCCGGACGCGACCCCGCGTCGGTCCGGGTCATCACCACCTTCGTCGCCGCGCCCGACCTGCCGCCCGACCGGGCTGACCTCGCGGTGCGGGCGCGGGCGGTCAGCTACTTCCAGGTCCGCGGCCTCGGGGAGCTGCTGGTCGAACGCAACGGTTGGGATCCGGCGGTGCTCGACCGGCTGCGCGCCCATCCCACCCTGACCGGACGCGGCATCGCGGACACCGCCGTCACCCGCGACCGGCTGGTCGACTCCGCCGAGCTGATCCCCGCGGAATGGTTCGACACCGGCGCGGCGATCGGGTCCAGTGCCGCGTGCGCGCGGCGGGCGGCGGCCTACCGCGCGGCCGGCGCCGACGAGGTGCTGGTGCACGGCGCCTCCCCCGCCGAGGCCGCCGCCATGGCCGCCGCCTGGGGTGCCCTGCGCTCCCGTCCGGACGCCGCACCCGCCTTCGCCGCCGCGGGCGGCGCAGCCGCCGGCTGACCAGCCCTCCGCAAGGAACCACCAGCCCGCCACAGGCAACCACTCCCGGGACGAGCAACCAGGCCCGCGACAAGCAACCAGGCCCCGCCGAGCACAGCCAGGAGTCGCCGTCATGCAACGCACGCTTTTCGAGGCCGAACACGAGGAGTTCCGCGAGCTCGTGCGGACCTTCGTCACCAAGGAATGCCAGCCGCATCACGAGGAGTGGGAGCGGGCCGGCGTCGTCGACCGCTCCGCCTGGCGTCGGGCCGGTGAGATGGGCCTGCTCGGGCTCACGGTGCCCGAGCAGTACGGCGGCGCCGGGCTGAGCGACCCCCGCTTCGACGTGATCGTCACCGAGGAGCTGGCGTTCGGCGGCATCACCGGACTCGGACTGTCGCTGCACAACGAGCTGCTCGCCCCCTACCTGGTGGGCCTGACCACCGACGCGCAGAAGGCGCGCTGGCTGCCCGGCTACTGCTCCGGCGAGACCGTCACCGCCATCGCGATGAGCGAGCCCGGCGCCGGCAGCGACCTGCGCGGCATCCGCACGACCGCCATCCGCGATGGCGACCACTTCGTCGTCAACGGCGCCAAGACCTTCATCAGCAACGGCCTGCTCGCCGACCTCGTGGTCGTGGCGGTCAAGACCGACCCGGGGGCCGGGCGGGGCTCGCTCAGCCTGCTCGCGGTGGAGCGCGCCACCCCCGGCTTCGAGCGGGGACGCAAGCTCGACAAGGTCGGCCTGCGCGCGCAGGACACCGCCGAGCTGTTCTTCAACGACGCCCGGGTGCCGGCGGCCAACCTGCTCGGCGAGGAGCACCGCGGGCTGCACTACCTGATGCGCAACCTGGCGGCCGAGCGGCTGTCCATCGCCGTCGGCAGCGTCGCCAGCGCCCGCCGGGCCCAGGAGCTGACCAGGCAGTACGTCCGCAGCCGCACGGCGTTCGGCACCACGATCGGCAGCTTCCAGAACACCCGGTTCGTCCTGGCGGCCCTGCATGCCCGCACGCTCGCCGTCCAGGCCCTCGTGGACGGCTGCGTCCAGGCCAGGATCGCCGGCACGCTCACCCCGCAGGACGCCGCCGCGGCCAAGCTGCTCGCCACGGAGCTGGAGTTCGACGCGGTCGACGCCGGGGTCCAGCTCCACGGCGGCTACGGCTGGATGGAGGAGTACCCGATCGCCCGGATGTACCGCGACGTGCGCATCACCCGGATCTTCGGCGGCAGCAGCGAGATCATGAAGGAGGTCGTCGGCCGCGCGCTGCGACTCGACGACCCCACCGCCCCCTGAACGACCAGCCTGCTCCCGCCCGCCAGCCCGACCCGCCCGCCAGCCCGACCCGGCTGCCCGACCGGCCCGGCTGCCCGACCGGCCCGGCTGCCCGACCGGCCAGGCCCCTTGGCCGCCTACCCGAAGACCTCCGTATCCGATTTATCCCTCCGACAAGCAATGCCGATTTCATTCGACTCATGAGTTGACAATAATGGTGGACCTTCCTACGATGAGGTCATGGCAGATGCGATGGTGGGCGAGCGTCGGGTGTACCGGGAGAACGACACCGACATCCCGAGCGAGTTCTCCGACCTGCTGGTGCGCATGCTCGTGCACCACCTGGAGAACTCGACGAACCGGTACTACACCGAGCTGCTGAACCACCTGTGGGAACGCTGCATGACGCTCGCTCCCGAGGAGCGACTGAAGACGACCTTCGCGAAGCTCATGCAGCAGGAGGTCGAGCACGGCGTCATCACGGCGCGGATCCTGGCGGGCCTGGGCGTCGGCAGGATCGAGCAGCCGATCAAGCAGTACCTGTTCCACCTGCCCATCGACACGTTCTGCGACATGGCGTACTTCAACGCCCTGGGCGACCGGGTGGGCTGCTACATCGGGGAGACGTGGGAGGACGTGCCCTACGAGCCCCTGTTGAACGTGGCGGAACGCCTGCACAAGGACGAGGTGTTCCACGCGACGTTCGGCATGTCGAACCTGCGTCGCGTGTGCGCCGATCCGGCCGGGCTGGCGGAGGCCAACGAGAAGATAAAGATCTGGTGGCCGGCCGCNCTGGACATGTTCGGCCGGTCGGACTCGGAGTTCAGCGACGCCTACGTCCGCTGGGGCCTGCGCAAGCTCAACAACGCCCAGCTCCGCCAGCAGTACATCGCCGACACCCGTCCACTGCTGGAGGAACTCGGCATCACCGTTCCCGCGGACACGGCGAACCGCCGTTTCCTCTGATGGCGCGGGCATGAGGCAGGCGCGGGCATGAGGCAGGACGGGGCGCCACCCCCCGCCGATCCCGCCCCGGGTCCCGCAGCGCCGCGCACCCGGACGGTCGACGTCCACCGCTACGGCCCCGACGCCGTCGTCCTCGACGTCCACCTCGGGCAGTACCGCGAGGTCTTCTTCGTCCTCACCGGCGACAAGAGTGTGACCATCACGATGCTCGACGGCAGCGACCCGACCCATCACGAGGCCCAGGTCTTCGTCTTCGCCAAGCCGTGGCAGTGGTCGCTCGACGCCCCCGATGAGGAAGTCCTGCTCCGGGTGTGGCAGTCCGTCGGCGTCCAGCGCTGACACGGCGCACCCCACCCGCACATCCCGGCCGGCCGTGGTCTCGCCACCCCGACCCCAGGCCCGCGGCCCCGCCACCGGGACGTATCCCAGCATGAGCTGGCCTTGTCGACGGGCGGAACCGTCGTCATCGTGATCACCGTGCCAGGGTCCGTCATCGATCATCGGACCGCAGGCATCGGCCGTGGTGTTCCGCGGAACCGCGTCCCGGTCCCCCCGCCCGCGCGGCTGTTCGCCGGAGCCCGGGCAGAGCCCCAGCCGCCTAATTACTGACGGTGACGGTCGAGGGGGGTGAGAGCGGGGGTGTGCGGGGGGCCGGCGTCCCGTGGTTCTTTGCTATGGACATATTTGCTATGGACATAGCGGACGCCAAACCGGCCACAGGGACCACGGTGGTCGCNCTCCCACGCATCCACCCCGAACACCGACCCGTCGCCGCCACGCTCCGCGATCGCTGCCGCCGCCGCCGCGAGCACGTGACACGGTCATGCAGATTCCGCGGAACCGGCTCCCACTCCGCCCCGCGAGGACAGTCCGCTAACGGTGATGTCGGTGAGGTCGCGGCGCGGCAGCCGGGCGGCGCGGCAGCCGGGCGGNGAGGCGGCGGCGGGAACCGGTTGATCAGCGATGCGGTGAGAAGCCCTCGAGCAGGGGGACAGTCGCGCGATAACCGCGACGGGCGCGGTGCCCGCTGGTCGTGATCCCGGTTGAATCTCACGGTCGCGGTAGGCGGCGATCAGATCGCTGATGNCCGCGGGCATCGCGGTCAGCTCCTCCGGCGTGAGGTGGACGACCTGGCTGAACGCCTCGTCCCTGCGCCACCGGCTGGGCGCCTGCGCGCGACGAGACAGCCAACGCTGGTAGGCCTCGTCCTCCAGTCCGCCGGCCAGCTCGCCGAGGTCGTCCCCGTTGGTCGACTCGGCGGTCGTGGTGGCCAGCCGCCAGGGCCGCCGCCGGCCGTGCTCCGTTGGCGCGGGCTCGATCAGGCCACGTCGCGAGCTGGCGCGGGTGGAAGGAGTAAAGGCCGGTGCTGCCGCCCAGTTCGCGAGCCGCGTCGGTCGACGTCACCGTGGCCCGCCGACGCAGCAGGTCCCGCAGCGCCGCGCGCACCGGATGCTCGGCGGACACGCAGCGACGGCGCGCGGCACTGAAGGCGATCCGTGCAGCGGACTGGGACAACCGGCCCAAGCCGAGGATCTTCATCAGTCCGCACTGAGCCATCCGACGGAGTCGGCGGGGCGCCGGCCGGCGGGGGCGGGGCCGGCCGGGAGCCCGGGGTAGGCGGGGTCAGCTCACCGGGGCGAGCAGGTTGACCGGCTTGTCGTTGAGGCCGTCGCGGACGCTCGTCCACTTGCCGCCGGTGTACTGGTCGACGCCGATCTGGTGGCCGCAGACGGCGACGAACGGTGCCTGACCGCACTTGAGCGGGCCGACCTGGAGCATCGCCGGACCGGCGAAGCCGCGCAGCGCCCGGTCCACGACGTCGAAGGACGTGGCCTTGTCCACGCCGAGCTGGTTGACGATCTTGGCGGCGGTCATCACGGTGCCGAACGTCGGCCCGCTGAAGCCGCGCAGCTCGACGGGGGCGCTGCCCAGCGGCTTGGCGTACTTCGCCGCGGCGTACTGGTAGGTCTTCATCCCGGAGTCGACGTCGGGCAGGTCGAAGTTGTAGCCGTAGTTGGCGTAGTACCAGCCGTCGGGGACGGCGTCGGCGGCACCGACGGTCTTGAGGTGCGCCCGCACCGGCACGTCGGCGCACTGGTCGGTCGTGATCACCTTGGGCTTGATGCCGAGCGAGTGGATCGCGTCGTACATGCTGATGCAGCTGCTCGGGGGGAAGGCGGTGATCAGCGCGTCGGCGNTGCCCGCGCCGCTGGCCTGCAACGCCGTCGTCAGGTCCGGGGTGGTGGCCTGCAGGCTGATGAACACCGGGCGGAACTTCACCTTGGCGGCGTCCAGGATCGGCTTCACGAGCTGCTGGGCGGCCGCGCGGCCGGCGGGCGTGTCCGGGACGATGCCCGCCACGGTGCGGGCCTTGAGCTCCTCGACGGCGAAGCGCGCCATGCCCATCAGCACCCCGGGCGAGCCGGCGGTGTAGGCGACGCCGCGGGTCGTCACGAAGTCCTCGCTGGCCAGGGCGTTGCCGATGAGGATCGCCTTGCGGCCGCCCACGGCGTCGTAGAACTCCTTGTTGCCGACGCTGAGGCCGCCGACGATCACCAGTGACAGCGACGCGTCGTTGGCCATCTGGGCGCCGCAGCGGGCGGCGTCCTCGGGCACGTTGACCGAGCAGGAGACCAGCTCGATCGGCCGGCCGCCGACGCCGCCGAGCTCGGCGTCGACGTAGGCCACCGCGGCCCGCGCGCCCTGGGTCGCGGACGGCAGGAAGGTGTCCTGACTGACAAATCCGATCTTGTACGGCGTGCCCTTCGCCGGGCCGGCGGAGCCCCCGGTGTAGCGCAGCGCCCAGGCGTTGTTGTCGCTGTTGGCGACGGGCGCGGAGCTCACCTCCCCGGCGCCGGCAGCGCCGGCACCGTTCGCGGCGCCCCCGGACGAACCCGACGACGAACACGCCGCGGCTAAGAGCAGGGAACTGAGCGCCAGCGCCCCCGCCACAGAACGACCTCTCACCGGTACCGCCTCCCACCTGCGCCGGCCCCCGTGGCCGACGGGTGGGAGCACCGTACGACCCCACAATAATTTAGTCCACCAGTCGATCGAATTAATCGAGAGGTCGGCCGATGGCCCTGGGCTACGACCCGATCGACGGCTTGATCGGCCGCCCGTTCGACACCTTCCGATCACCCGGCGAATTTATTCGACCCGCCGGTTGACTGTAATCTGCGTCTCACCTATCGTCCCGTGCAGGTAGTGCGCACCGTCCCGACCGGGGGCGTTCCCGGTCCCGCGTGAGGGGTACATCGTGGATCTCATCGACGAACTCGACCTCAAGGTCATCGACTGCGACACCCACGTCGTCGAGCACTACGACCTCTGGACGTCCCGGGTCCCGTCGAAGTACGGCGACCGTGTGCCCCACGTCGAACGCGACGCAGGCGGCATCGAGTGGTGGGTCGCCGGTGGCAAGGTGCTCAGCCCGGCCGCCGGTCTCGCCATCGCCGGTTGGAAGGAGCCGCCGCCGAAGTTCCCCGCTCAGCTCGACATGGTCGACCCGCGCATCTGGCAGCCCGAAGGCCGTCTGGAGATCATGGACGAGTACGGCATCCACGCCGAGGTCCTCTACCCGAACGTCGCCGGCTTCGGCGCCGGGCGCTACACCGACTTCGGCGACATGGAGCTGGCCCTGCTGCTGTTACAGGCGTACAACGACTGGCTGGCGGACTTCCGCCGGGTCTCGGACCGCTACGTCCCGGTCATGGCGGTGCCGTTCTGGGACATCGACCTGTCGATCGCGGAGATGACCCGCTGCGCGGAGCTCGGCCACAAGGGCCTGGTGTTCTCCCAGGCGCCCGAGGACTTCGGCTCCCCCATGCTCACCGACCCGCACTGGGACCGGCTGTGGGCAGCGGCCCAGGAAATGGGCCTGTCGGTGAACTTCCACATCGGCAGCGGGGACACCACGATGCCGCAGCTGCTGCACCCCTCGGCCGGCGTCCACGCCAACTACGCCACCTTCCCGATGACGTTCTTCCTCGGCAACGCCCGCACCGTGGGCAGCCTCATCGGCGCGGGCGTGTGCCACCGCTTCCCCGACCTGAAGTTCGTCTNGGTCGAGAGCGGCGTCGGCTGGGTGCCGTTCACCCTGCAGGCGCTGGACTGGATGTGGACCGAGTGCGGCGTCGCCAAGGAGCACCCCGAGTATGACCTGCTACCCAGCGAGTACTTCCGCCGCCAGATCTACGCCTGCTTCTGGTTCGAGCACGGCCCCACGCTGCGCGCGGCGATCGACTACGTCGGCGCCGACAACATCCTGTACGAGACCGACTTCCCGCACCCGACGAGCATGTCGCCGGGGCCGGTGAGCTCGGCGCTGCCACCCCGGCAGTTCATCAACGACAAGCTCGGCGACCTCCCCCACGACGTGCTGCGCAAGATCCTGCAGGACAACGCCATGAAGCTCTACGACCTCGCCTGAGCCGCACGACCCGGCCCAAGCCGCAGGACGCGGCCCGGGCCACCGGCCACCGGCACCGAGAAGGCCCGGGCACCGCACGGTGCCCGGGCCTTCCGCCGATCCCCTGTCCCGGCAGCACGGCGCGGTTCCGCGGAACACCAAGATCATCAGAATGAACCGGCGCTCGGATGCGTGGAGCGGTGCCGCGAGCACGTCGGCACCGCAACCCCTCCCGCCCGCCCACCTCGACCGGCCGTCACCGGCGCATGCTCGTGGTCGGAGGGTAGATCGGAGGGTAGAGAAGACTCGATCGGCTAGCGCGACGGCCGGGGCCGTGCCGGGGTCGTCACCTGGACGACCCGGTCCAGGGTGCGGACTACGAGCGCGAACGCGGACTCGGGATCGTTCACTGCGACCGCGGCCGCGCCGCCACCGGCGCCCCCGTCGCGGCGACGCTGGAGGGGATCGCGNCGGGACTCGGCGACGAGATCGGCCTCGACCTCGACGAGGTCGATGGTGGGCGGGTCGCCGTCGAGCACGCCGCGGTCCCAGACGACCGTGACGATGCTGCCGTTGCGCACCCCTCGCACCTCGAACGACTCGGTCGCGGGCCCCACGTCGGCCCGCCGTCCCCCGTCGGTCATCGCCGTGCTCCGTCCGCCTTGTGCTCCGCCCGCCGGTACCGCGCCCGTCTGGGCCATGTCCGCCCGCGCCGTGTCCGCCCGTACCGTGTCCGCCGCCTGGGCTGCGTTCGCCCCAACGGCGTCCGTCTGGGCTGCGTCCGTCTGGGCTCCGTGTGCCTGGACGGCGTCTGTCGGTGCCGGTCCGGTCGGGCGCGGTGCGGTGGGACGGCGGTCGGGGGGCAGCAGGCGGCGGTCGAGTTCGGTGCCCAGGTCGGCGAAGAGGCGTTCCAGCAGGGCGCGCTCGGCGGGCACGGTAACGGCCTCGGCGGCCCGCCACACCAGGCAGGCCATCTTCACCGAACCGAGCACCTCCCACCACCGCAGGGCCGCGAGGTCGGGCGCCCAGCCGGCGGCGGCGCCGTAGAGGTCCGGCCAGCGAGCCAGGTCCACCAGGCCGCCGACGCGGTCGGTGCCGACCCGCCAGCAGACGAGCTGCGCCCAGGCGAGGTCCTCCAGCGGGTCCCCGACATGGGCCATCTCCCAGTCCAGCACCGTGCGCAGCCCGTCGGGGCCGCCGTCGCCGTGACCATGCAGGATGTTGCCGGTCCGGTAGTCGCCGTGGAGCAGGGTGACCCGGACGGGCGGGGGTGGCGGGTTCGCGGCGAGCCAGCCCAGCGCCCGGTCCAGCACACCGGTGTGCGCCCGAGGGGTCGCGCGCAGCTCGCCGCTCCACCGGGCCAGCTCGACCCCGGCGACCCGCGCCGGATCCGGGCGGGCGCCGAGGATGTCGGCCGGCACGTCGGCGGCGTGGATCGCCGCCAGCGTCGCGGCGAACCAGTCGGCGAGCTCCGCCCGGTGCTGCACGTACCAGGGGTCGCGGTGCAGCGGGCCGATCGCGGCCGTGCCGCTGCACCGCTCCATCACCAGGTACGGGCGGCCGAGTTCCCCGCCGGGGCCCCCGGTGGCGCCGTCGCCGCTGGCCACCGCGTCGGGCACCGGCAGGCCCGCGGTGTGCAGGGTGTGCAGCAGGGCGGCCTCCGCGGGACGGCCGAGGGTCTGGCCGCCCGCGCCGACGACGCCGACGGCCGAGTCGGCGCAGAGGATCAGCGGGTGCGTGGCGCCGTCGCGGGTCACCGCGTCGAACGACCACATCTCGCGGGAGTAGCCGCCCTTGAGCCGGTGCAGGTCGACGATGTCGGCCTCGGCGAGGACGGGTTCGGCCAGGACGGGGTCGGCCAGGGCGGGGTTGNGTCCCGCGGCCAGCAGCGCGCGCAGCACGCCCGGGTCGACCCCGTGGGTGACGGCGGTCATCAGGAGATCACACCGGCGATCTTGAGGTTGATGAGCTCCTCCTCGGAGCGGCCGAGCGCCAGGACGACCTCGTCGGTGTGCTCCCCGAGGGTGGGCGCCGGGGTCAGCGTGGGCAGGTCGCCGTCGACCCTGGCGGGCACCGGAACCAGCGGCAGGCGTGCGCCACTCGGGTAGTCGACCTGCTGGACGTAGCCGTTCGCCAGCGCCTGCGGGTCGGTCAGGGTGTCGCCGGGGACGGCGACCGGCGCCCACTGGCCCTCCTGGCTGTCGAGGGCCTTGACCAGCTCGTCGTAGCTCATCGCCGTGAAGATGGCGTCGAGGGCGGCGACGCACGCCGCGGCGTGCTCGGTGCGCAGGGCCAGGGTGGTGAACCGCTCGTCGGCGGCCAGCTCCGGGTGACCGAGCGCCGCGCACAGGCCGGCCCAGTAGCGGTCGGCCTGTAACATCCCGAGCACGAAGAAGCGGCCGTCGGCCGTCCGGTACAGGTTCGTCAGCGGGTTCGGCGGGCGGCGCCGATCGAGCTGGACGATGTTGTCCGCGCCGATCGCCGCGGCGCCGGCGATGGTGGCCTGCATCGCCCACAGCCCGGCGCCGAACAGCGACACGTCGACCACGCTGCCCTGGCCGGTCCGCTCCCGCTGGTACAGCGCCCCTGCGATGCCGCCGGCCAGGAACATCCCGCTCTGGATGTCGCCGAAGGCGGGGCCGGGCAGCAGGATCGGGAAGTCGTAGCCCGGCGGGACCGAGGCGGTGCTGGCGCCCGATCGGCTCCAGTAGGAGATGCCGTCGAACCCGCCCTTGTCCGCGTCGGGACCGGCGGGCCCCTGACCGGTGCCGCGGCCGTAGATGATGCGCGGGTTGCGCGCCCGGACCTGGTCGACGTCGATGCCGAGCCGCTCCCGGGCCGACGGCATGAAGCTGGTGATGAACACGTCCGCCTCGTCGATGAGGCACATCAGCAGTTCGAGCCCGTCGGGGGTGGCGATGTCGATGCCGACGCCCCGCTTGCCGCGGTTGAACACCTCCCACAGCGTGGTGACGCCGCCGTCGCCGGGGCCGAAGCCGTAGGACGACAGCGCCCGGACCGGGTCGCCGGTCTCGGGATGCTCGATCTTGATGACGTCCGCGCCCCAGTCGGCGAGCGCGGCGCCGGCCGACGGCACGAAGCCGAACAGCGCCACTTCCACGACCTTGATGCCCTCGAGAATCCTGCCCATCGCCTGCCTCCACACCTACTGATCGCCGTTGCGGCGCTGTCGTCCGGCTCTGATCTGCGCGTCAGGACCTGCTCGGCGCGGTCAGACCCGCTCGATGATGGTCGCGGTGCCCATGCCGCCGCCGGTGCACATGGTGACGAGCGCGGTCGACAGGTCGCGGCGTTCCAGCTCGTCGAGGGCGGTCTGCAGCAGCATGCCGCCGGTCGCGCCGATCGGATGGCCGAGCGCGATCGCCCCGCCGTTGACGTTGACCTTCTCGGGATCGAGGTCGAGGTCGCGCATGGTCTTCAGCGGGACCGCGGCGAACGCCTCGTTGATCTCCCACAGGTCGACGTNGTCCACCGTCATCCCGGCCCGCTCCAGGCAGCGGCGCGAGGCCGGGCCGGGCGCGGTCAGCATGATGACCGGCTCCGCGCCGACGACCGCGCTCATCACCACCCGGGCCCGCGGGCGCAGGCCGTGCGCGCGGGCGAAGTCGGGCGAGGCGATCGCGAGCACGGCCGCGCCGTCCACGATGCCCGACGAGTTGCCGGCATGGTGGACGTAGTCGACCTCCTTCACGTCCGGGTAGACGTCGCGGACCATCTCGCCGAAGGCCCGGTCGTAGCCGTAGTCGGTGAACACGGCGCGCCCCAGGGCCGCGAACGACGGCGCCAGCTTCGCCAGCGTCTGCGGGGTGGTGCCCGCCCGGGGATGCTCGTCGCGGTCGAGGGCGACGGAGCCGTCGGCGTTGACGATGGGCACCACGCTGCGGGCGAAGTGGCCCTGCTCGATCGCCGCGGCGGCGCGCTGCTGGCTGCGGGCGGCGAACGCGTCGACGTCGTCGCGGGTGAACCCCTCGATCGTCGCGATCAGATCGGCGGACACCCCCTGNGGGACCTGCGGGAACCTGGCCCGCACCGCCGGATTGCCGGCCGAGAAGTCCATCGGCCCCTCCTCCGCGGGCCAGCGCGACATCATGTCCACACCGCCGGCCAGCACGAGCCCCTGGTGCCCGGAGGCCACGCCCATCGCCGCGAAGGTGACGGCCTGCTGACCGGACCCACACCACCGGTTCAGCGTCACGCCCGCCACCGTCTCCGGCCAGCCGGCCGCGAGCACCGCCATCCGGGCGATGTCGCCGCCGTGGTCGCCGACGGCGTTGCCGTTGCCCATCACCACGTCGTCGACGAGCTCCGGGTCGAAGCCGACGCGGTCGGCGAGCGCACGCAGGAGCTGGCCTAACAGCTCCTGCGGATGCAGGTGATGCAGCGAGCCGGTGGACCGGCCCTTGCCGCGGGGGGACCGCACGCCGTCGAGAATCCAGGCCTCGCTCATCGTGATCCTTCCGGGTTGTCTTCCGGGTCGGCTTCCGGGTCGCCGGTGCGGGCGTCGGCCTCGGCCTCGGCACCGGCCTCGGCATCGGCTCCGACGTCGGCTCCGGCCTCCACCTCGGCGCCGGCGCCGAAGTAGGTCGATTCGAGGGCGGCGGCACGCCCGGCGATCTCCGCGGTGGTGCCGCTGGCGACCAGGTCCCCATGGACCAGCACGGCGGCCCGGTCGGCGACCTCCAGGGCGAGGTGGACGTGCTGCTCGACGAGCAGCACTCCGGCGCCGGTGTCGTCGACGATGCGGCGCAGCACCGGCAGCAGGCGTTCGACGATGACGGGGGCGAGACCGAGGCTCATCTCGTCCACCATCAGCAGGCGTGGCTTCGAGGTCAGGGCCCTGGCCATCGCGAGCATCTGCTGCTCGCCGCCGGACAGCAGCCCCGCCCGCCGGCCCAGCAGCGGCTCCAGCGCCGGGAAGTACGACAGCGCGCGGGCGAGGTCGCCCTTGCTGCGCGCGGCGGCAAGCCGGAGGTTTTCGGCGACCGTGAGCTGGTAGAACAGCGAGCGGTCCTCCAGCACGTGGGCGAGCCCCTCGCGGGGCGCCCGGTGCGCCGGGCGGCCCCGCACCGAGCGGCCGAAGACCCGGATGTCGCCCTTCATCACCGGGTTGAGGCCCGAGGTGGTCAGCAGCGTCGTGGTCTTGCCGGCGCCGTTCGGGCCCAGCAGGGCCACGATCTCCCCGGCGTGCACGGTCAGGTTCAGGTCGCGGACCATCGCGACGCCGGCGTAGCCGGAGTACAGGCCGTCGATCTCCAGCAGCGCGGTCATATTCCCGCCTTCGTGCCGAGGTAGGCCGCCCGGACGCGCTCGTCGGCGACGACCTGCGCCGGCGTGCCGTGCGCGATCTTCGTCCCGAACTCGATGACGTAGACCTCGTCGCACACCCCCATCACCAGCCCCATGTCGTGATCGACGAGCAGGATCGACACGCCGGCCTCGACGATGCGGCGCAGCCGGCGGCCGAACTGCTCCGACTCGGTGGTGTCCAGGCCCGCGGCCGGCTCGTCCATGCAGATCAGCGCGGGCCGGGCGGCGAGGGTGCGCCCGGCGCCGACCAGCTTGCGCTGGCCGTGGCTGATCTCGGTGGGCAACCGGTCGGCGAGGTGGGCGATGCCGAGGACGTCCAGCGCCCAGTCCACGTCGGACTGATCGCGGCGGCGGCCGGGCCGGACCAGGTCGAGCAGAAACCCGCCGACCGTCTGCCGTTCGGCGCCGACCTGGAGGTTCTCCCGCACGGTGAGGTCCTCGAACAGTTCCAGCGACTGCCAGGTGCGGCCGAGGCCCAGGCGGGCCCGGCGGTGGGCCGGCTCGCGGTCGACGCGCTTCCCGCGGAAGTGGATCGCACCCTGAGTGCGGGTGAAGCCGGAGATGCCGTCGATGAAGCTCGTCTTCCCGGCGCCGTTGGGACCGATGAGCCCCACCAGGCGGCCCTCGTCGACCCGCAGGTCCAGCCCGTTGACGGCGTGCAGGCCGCCGTAGACGACGCTCATCGACTCGGTGCGCAGCAACTCGCTCACCGGGCCTCCCCCGCCACCGCGGGCGCCGCCCCGGCCGACCCGCTCACCCGGGAGCCGGCAGGGGACCCGGACGCAGCCGGGGTGGCCGCGGCGACCGGAGTGGACGCTGCAGGTGGGACGGACGCTGCAGGTGGGACGGTCGTGGCGGGCTCGGTGGACGCAGTGGGCTCGGTGGACGCAGTGGGCTCGGTGGACGCGACGGGACCAGTGGTCGGTGTTGCCACGTCCGCCGGGGTGGGTGGGTCCGCCGGGGTGGGTGGGTCCGCCAGGGTGGGTGGGTCCGCCAGGGTGGGAGGTCGGAATCTTCGCTGTAGGGCCAGCAGGTCCGTGCGGGCCTTGCCGGCGACGCCCTCGGGGTTCAGCACGGCGGTGACGACCAGGCCGAGGCCGCCGAGCAGCAGCACGAACTCGTCGGGCAGCCCGAACACCCGGTTGAGGACCGTGAAGCCGAGCCCACCGCCGACGAGCAGGCCGCCGGTGACCGCGCCACTGACGCTCGCGATCCCCCCGAGGTAGGCGAACGCGAAGAACATCAGCGACTTGTCGTAGAGGAACTTGTCGGGGGTGACGTTGCCGGTGCGGTAGGCGATGACCGCGCCACCGACCCCGGCGATGAACGCCGAGACCCCGAACGCCAACACCTTCACGGCGGCCACGTTGACTCCGGCGGCGGCGGCGGCCCGCTCGTTCGAGNGGATGGCCAGCATCTGGCGCCCGGTCAGCGATCGGCGCAGGTTGGCGACGAGGTAGCCCAGCGCGACCACGACGACCAGGCAGAACACCAGGGTCAGCGGGTTGGGTTGGGTGCCGTCCCCGATCGTGACGCCGAGGATGTGGTGGGTGGCGGTGTCCTGGGAGCGGATGAGCGCCGGCGTCGTCACGGTCGCGCCGTCGAAACCACCGTTGATCCAGGAGTTGGCGAACACGACCTTGTCGACGGCGACGGCGAAGGCGAGGGTGGCGATCGCGAGGTGCACCCCGCGCACCCGCAGTGCGGGCAGCGCCACGAGCACGCCGGCGACGACCGCGACCGCAGCCCCGGCGAGGATCGGCAGCGGGAACGGCCAGCCGTGGTGCGTCGACAGGCTCGCGACGGTGTAGGCCGACAGGCCGGCGAAGCTGGTCTGGGCCAGCGAGATCTGCCCGATGAAACCAGTGAGGACCACGATGGACAGGCAGATGACGATGCCGGTCAGCGTGTTCGTCAGCCCGTCGCGCATCGCTGGCGACAGGAAGAACACCCCGGGGATCAGCGCGACGACGGCCAGCCCCGGCCCGCCGTAGCGCAGCGCCCACGGCCGCGCCGTCGGCGAGAACGGCAGCCGGCCCGGCCCCAGCACCCCGCGGGTCGGCAGCGACTGCCCGCGCAGGGCCAGCACCGCGACGATGACGACGAGCGGCACGAGCAGGTCGACCCCGGGCACGGGCAACCCGCCGGCCTTCGGAAACCAGCTTTCGTTCGCGCCGAGGAAGGTCACCAGCGAGACCTGCATACCGAGGCCGAAGGCGGCCAGCGTCGTCCACCCGAAGGAGGTGAAACCGCCGACCAGGGCGGCGGTGACGGCCGGGACGATCAGCGCCGGCATGGTGTTCGGGTCGACGGAGGAGTTCACCGAGGCGACGAAGATGCCGAGCAGCCCGGTGACGACGGTGGACAGCACCCAGGTCGCCGCGGCGAGCCGGTCGGCGGAGAAGCCGAGGACCGTGGCGCCCTTCTCGTTCTCGGCGGCGGCCCGCACGGCGAGGCCGAAGCGGCTGCGCTGGAACAGCGCCCACAGCGCCACGGCGAGCACGAGCACCAGGCAGACGACGAAGAGCTGCTCCTGGGTGATCTTGAACAGGCCGAGGTCGACCTGCGTCTTGTCGACGAACGGCAGCGGCCCGACGACCTGCGTCGTCGTGGAGAACCGCCGGACGACGACGGCCTGCAGGAACAGCAGCACGCCGACCGAGGCGACCACCTTGGCCAGGACGGGCGCGTGCCGCAGCGGCCGGAACACCGCGACGTGCAGCACCAGGCCGAACAGGGCGCAGAACACCAGGGCGAGCACGAGGGCCGGCCAGAAGCCCATCGCGGCGCCGAAGGACACCGAGGTGGGCCAATGCGGCACGGAGAACCCGTCGTCGCCCGCCAGGTGCACGAGGCCCTCGATGGGCGCGAGCGGGTTGGGCAGCGGGGGGAGGAACAGGTCGCCGTGGGCCCGCAGGTCGGCGTAGACGTAGGCGGCGTACATCGCCACGGCCGCCCCCGCCAGGTTGACCACCCCGGACCCGCGGTAGGTGACGACGACGCCGAGAGCGATCNCCGCGATCAGCGCCCCCAGGGCGAACCCGCCGCCGGAGAAGAAGTTGGCCCGGTAATCCCCCTTGGCGAGGATCACCGCGAGCAGGGCCACCACCACGAGGGCGGGAACGGCCGTGCGTAATCGTGCGGCGGGAGTTCGGGGTCGCGTCATGTCGTCCAAGCTCCTGTTCCCGGCGGGCTGGCAGGCCCCGGCCGCCGGTGCGGCGGCGCGCGGGCGGGCCGGCGGGCTCGGCCGGCCCCGCGTCCAGGCCCGCCGGCGCGTCGACGGCCATCCGTGACCGCCTGAACCGACCACCTCCCCGGGGCGCCGATCGCGTTCCCGGCGGGGCCGCCGACCGCTGCGGCCTGCGAGGTAGGAGCAAGGTATGCGGGCGGTAGATTTATGTCAACCCATGAGTAGAAATTAATCCGCGTCACACTGGCGAGTGGCCCCGGCGGGGCGGACCGGCCGGCGGGGGCGTGGCCCGGGGTGGCGGATCGGCCGGATCTCCCGGCCGGCCGGGCGGGTGCCGGCCCCGCCCGGCTCAGCGCAGGACGAGGGCGACGCAGGTGTCGGCGAACGCCTCCGGCGAGTCGCGCCGGGCGTCGAACCACTTGTAGGACCAGCTCGTCATGCCGATGATCGCGTTCGCGACGAGCCTGGGGTCGCCCGGCGGGATCGACCCGTCCGCCATCGCGGCCTCGACCGCGAGGATGAACTGGCGCAGGTAGAGGTGCTCCTTGTGGCCGACGTCGGCGAGGTCGGCGTGCTCCAGGCCGGCCCGCTGGTCGAAGAACACGGCGAACAGGGCGGGATCCCGGGTGACCAGCAGCGCCTGGTGGCGGATGAGCGCGGCGAGCCGTTCGCGCGGGTTGGCGAGGTGCGCGAGCGTCTCGACCTCGGTGAGCGCCACCGTGATGGCGCGCTCGAAGACCAGGCGGAGCAGGTCGCTCTTGCGCTTGACGTAGTAGTAGAGGCTGGCCTTGCGCAGGCCCATCGCGGCGGCCACGTCGTCGAGCGAGCCGGCCTCGTACCCGTGAGCCTGGAAGACGTCCGCCGCCACCCGCACGATGTTCTCCAGCCGATCGCGGTACTCCTGGCTGGGCTCGAGGTTGCGCGGGCGGCCACGCTTGCGCGGCGGGTCGGACTGAGTCGTGTTCATCGGGATTGCGGCGTGGAGACCCCGCCGTTCATGGCAGGGAGGAAACGCCGTCTCATCTTATTCATCGGTCGATATCCCTTCTGTAGAATGGAGACATGTCCCGCTACCGGCTTTGTCCGACCGCCGAACAGGCGGCTGTGATGGAAGACCATTGCGGGCAGGCGCGGTACGCGTGGAACCTCGCCGTGGAACAGCAGTCCTGGTGGAATCCGCGCCGCGGCCCGGCACCGAACTACCACGAGCAGTCCCGCCAGTTGACCGCGGCGCGCCGGGAGAATCCGTGACTTGCCGCAGGTTCGCAGACTTTGCAGCAGCAGGCGTTGCGCGATTTCGCCACGGCCATGGCAAACCTCTTCCGGGGTTCGCATCGCCGGCCGTCGTGGCGCAAGCGTGGCCGGTCGGCGGGTTTCCGGATCGTCGCGGTGAAACCCACCGATGTGCATGTTCTGAACCGTCGCTGGTCGGCGGTGCGTATCCCGAAGGTGGGGTGGGTGCGGTTCCGCCGGTCCCGTGCTGTTCCGGAGGCGCGTTCCTACCGCGTGACGCGGGACCGGGCGGGCCGCTGGCAGGTGGCGTTCGCGGCCGTGCCCGACCCGATCCCGGGCACTGGCACTGGCACTGGCACGATTGTCGGGGTGGATCGGGGAGTGACCGTGTCGGCCGCGCTGTCGACGGGCGCGTTGCTGCACTGTCCCGGGTTGCGGCCCGGGGAACAGGCTCGGCTGCTCCGCCTGCAACGCCGGCTCGCCCGAGCGAAATCCGGATCGAACCGGCGGACCCGCCTGAAAGCGCAGATCGGCCGAGTGAAGGCCCGAGAGGTCGACCGGCGCAAGGACCGGGTCGAGAAGACCAGCACCGCGTTTGCCCGCCGGTACGACCTGATCCGCGTCGAGGATCTGCCGATCGGAAATATGACCCGCTCGGCGCGGGGCACCCTCGCCGAACCGGGGCGGAACGTGCGGCAGAAAGCCGGGCTGAACCGGAGCATCCTCGCCCACGGCTGGGGACTGCTCGTCCGCCGGCTGGAACAGAAAGCCCCCGGCAGGGTCGAGAAGATCAACCCTGCCTACACGTCGCAGACCTGCAACACCTGNGGAACCCGAGACCGGCAGGCGCGCGAGAGCCAAGCCGCCTTCCGGTGCCGGGCCTGCGGGCAGCAGGCGAACGCCGACGTGAACGCGGCACGCAACATCGCCCTGGGACATCAGTGGGCAACCACGTGGGTGACTGCGCGGGGAGGCGACGCCGACAGGCGGCCCGTGAACCGCGAACCTCAACGCTGCACACCCCCTCTCCCGGCGGACGTGTAGAAGTTGGAATCCCCCGCGTTCACGCGAGGGAGGATGTCAAGCGTTCCTCCGCAGGGCTCCGCACGCCCCGAGGCGATATCGACCATCCGACCAGCAGGTAGATTGCCCGTCGGCGAGGTCTAGCTTACGGACCGAGCGCGTCCAGACCAGTAAGGGTTACGCAGCTCACGCTTGAGCACCTTCCCCGCGGCATTGCGCGGCAGCGCGTCGACGAGGTCGATCGACGTCGGGCACTTGTAGGCGGCCAGGCGGGCGCGGGCGAAGGACACGACGTCGGCGGTCGTCGGGGTCCGGCCCGCCTCGGCGACGACGACGGCCTTCACCGTCTCGCCCCAGCGCTCGCTCGGCACCCCGATGACCGCGACGTCGGCGATGTCGGGATGGGACATCAGGACGTTCTCGACCTCGGCCGGGTAGACGTTCTCCGCCCCGGTGATGATCATGTCCTTGACCCGGTCGTGGATGAACAGGTAGCCGTCCTCGTCGAGGTAGCCGACGTCCCCGGTGCGCAGCCAGCCGTCCTCGAGCAGCGCCGCGGTCTCGCGCGGATTGTTCCAGTACCCGGGGGTGTTCTGCGGCGAGTGGATCCAGATCTCGCCGACCTCCCCGGGCGCGGCTTCGGCCCCGGTGTGCGGCGGGACGATGCGCACCCGGGCCCCGGGCACCGCTCGTCCCGCCGAGCGTAACCGCCCGGCTGCACCCGCCGACCCGGGAGGGGCCGCCGTCCCAGCCGCCTCCGCCGTCCCGCCCGCGCCCACTGCCCCGGGCTCCGCCGTCCCGCCCACGCCCGTCCCGGCGGCATCGAGGGCCCGGCGATGATCCTCCGGCGTCAGCATGGTGACGGTGCCCGCGGTCTCACTCAGCCCGTAGACCTGCACGAAGTCGCAGCGGAACGTCTCGATCGCCCGGACCAGCACGTCCAGGGAGATCGGCGAGGCCCCGTAGGCGATCGTGCGCAACGACGACAGGTCCAGCTCGGCGATGCCCGGCACGCCGAGCATCGTGCGCAGCACGGCGGGCACCGCGAACAGGTTCGTCACCCCGTGCTCGGCCACCGCGCGCAGGATCGCGTCGGGATGGGCCTCGCGCAGCAGCACCGTGTGGCAGCCGGCGTGGAAGCCGCTGAGCGAGTAGCCGCTGCCGGAGATGTGGAACAGCGGCATGGCGACCAGATTCACGCTGCCGGGTCCGAGGTCGAGCGTCTCCCCGGCCATCCNCAGCAGTGACAGCAGGTTGTGCTCGGTCAGCATCACGCCCTTCGGCAGGCCGGTGGTGCCCGAGGTGTAGAGCTGGATCCGCACGTCGTCGGGCTTCGCGCGCAGCCCGGGATCGAGCGCGGGCGCGGCGGCGACCCACTCGTCGTAGTCCTGATGGCGGGCCTCATGGCGGGCCTCGTGGCCGACCTCGGGACGGACCTCGTGGCCGGTCGAGCCGCCGACCACGATGATCTTCTTGACGCCGGGCAGCTCCGCCTCGACCGTCTCGACGGTCGCCGCGAACGCCGCGCCGACGATGAGGACCGAGGCCTGCGCGTCGGCGATGATCGCGGCGATCTCGACCGGCGCCAGCCGCCAGCTCACCGCGACGTTCACCGCCCCCAGCTTCGCCCCGCCGAAGAGCAGCTCGTAGTACTGCGCGGCGTTGGCGTCGAGGTAGGCGACCCGGTCGCCGGCACCGATCCCCTCCCCGGCCAGCGCCTGGGCGACCTGGTTCGAGCGGGCGTCGAGCTGGGCGAAGGTGACGGTGCGGCCGTCGGCGGTGAGCGCGGGCTGGCCACCGCACTCGGCGCCATGGGTACGGATNAGGTCGGCGATGGAGCTGATCGGCATGTCATTCCTCGATCCTCGCGGCGACGACCCGCAGACCGTAGGAGCCTCGCCGTATTAATGTCAACCCGCGAGTCGAGTAAACACACGTCCCCAGGGGGTCCCTCGTGATCACTCTCCTCGGATCCGCGACCTGGCACAACGGCCACGTTGACGGCGCCATCCGGGACATCCGCCGCCCGTTACCCGAGGACGGCCTGCTGAGCGGGGCCGTCCTGCGGATGGGTGACCCCGACGCGGGCCCCGTCGTCGCGATGTCCATCGAGGGCCGGATCTTCCCTCGCAAGGCCCCCGTGCACCTGCACAAGAGCGACAGCTTCCGGATGGCGCTGGGCGAGCCGATCCGGGTGGGCGGCACCAGCTACGCCCACGGCGAGTTCCGCCTCCAGCGGGCCGACGCCTTCTACGGCCCGGAGTACTGGACCGACGAGGTCGGCACCAACCAGCTCCTGCTGATGGCCGACCGGCGCGGACTCAAGCCCTACCTGACCGACGCGCAGCTCCAGCGGCTCGCCGACACCGCCCTCGCCGACGACGTCAGCCTGGAGGGGGTGGCGATGCTCCCCCGCGACGCCGACGTCCCGCACGCCATCGCCAACAGCTTCGGCGCCGTCCTGCGCCCGAGCCACTTCGACGCCGGCTTCACCGACACGACCCGATGGTCGACGCTCAGCGACGGCAGCCGCCTGGCCGCCGTCGCGCTGGGCGACCGCGAGTCCGGCGTGCTCCTGCTGTGCTGGGACCGGCCGCCGGGCGCCGCCGCGCTGCCCGGCTTCCGCCTCGGCACCGACCTGGTCCGGCTCGTCGTCGAGGGATCCTGCCGGATCGGCGCGCCGGGCACCGCCGCCGGCTCGACGGGCAGATCGACGGACGGATCGGGTGACCGGACGGACGGCGCCGGCGAGGTCGAGCTCGGCCGGCTCGGCTTCCGGCTCCAGCAGGAGGGCACCTGGCACGGAACGTCGCGCTCCGGCCCGGCCGGGTCGAAGGAGCTGTGGATCGTCGCCGACCGACGGGCATGGCCGCCGCTCACCGCCACCGGACCGCCCGAGGGGCTGTTGGCGGAGGCGGGCGCCGAGGTGGCGGCGCTGACCTCCCGGCTGGCGACCGCCGCATGACCGCCGGCGACAACTCGGCCGGCGCCGCCGGGACCTCGGCGAGGCCGGAGACCTCGGGAACCGCAGAAGCCGCACGGACCACGGGAGCCGCAGAAGCCGTGACGGCCGTGGGGACCGTGGGGGTGATCGGCGCGGGGGTGATGGGCGCGGGGATCGCGCAGGCGGCGGCGGTGGCCGGCTGCGCGGTGGTCTGCGTCGACACGAGCGGCGCGGCCCGCGAGCGCGCCCGCCGCCAGCTCGTCGAGGGCCGCTTCNGGCTGCGGGCCGCGGTCGAGCGCGGGAAGCTGGCCGCCGCGGACGTCGACCGGGTGGCCGCGAGGATCGCCTGGGAGTCCGAGCTGTCGGCCGTCGCCGGCGCGGCGGTGGTCATCGAGGCCGTGCCGGAGGACCTCGCGTTGAAGGTCCGGGTGTTCCGCGAGCTCGACCGGGTCGCCGCCGCCGGCGCGGTCCTCGCCACCAACTCCAGCGGCTTCCCAGTCGGGGCGCTGGCCGCGGCGACCGACCGGCCCACCCGGGTCCTCGGTTGGCACTGGTCGTCACCCGCGCAGATCATGCGCTTCGCCGAGATCGTCGTGACCGAGCACACCGACCCGGACGCCGTCGAGACGGTGACCCGGCTCGCCCACGGGCTGGGCAAGAACCCGGTCGTCGTGCGCGACGCCCCGATGTCCTGGGGCTACGTCGCCAACCGGGTCTACTGGGCGGCGGTGGCCGAGGCGCGCCGGATCGTCGCCGAGGGGGTCAGCACCGAACGCGACGTCGACCAGTTGCTGGTCGACTGCTTCCGCTGGCCCGTCGGACCATTCACGATGATCCAGGGCGCCACGGCAGGCTGGACGTAGCCAGCTCGCGGACTCCCGATCCATTGTGGATCACGGTGTTCCGCGGAACCGCGCCATCCAGCCCAGCCCCAGCCGGGCGATCATGGAGATTCCGCGGCGCCGGGCAACCCCGTCGCAGCCTCCCCGACTCCCCCTGCCCGGACCAAGCACGACGACAGAACTGCATCAGGGACGAATAATCTTCAGGAGCGCATGATGCCCGGTCTCACCTTCGATCTGTCCGGCCGCGCCGCCGTGGTCACCGGCGCCAGCAGGGGCATCGGCGCGGCGTGCGCGCGTGCTCTCGACGCCGCGGGCGCGCGGGTGGCCGTCGTCGCCCGCGGCAGCGCGGGCCTGGCCGCCGTCGCCGACCAGCTCGTCAACAAGCCGGTCACGATCAGCGCGGACCTCACCGTCGAGGCCGACGTGCGGCGGGTGGCCGACCAGGCCCTCGAGGAGCTCGGCGACGTCGACATCCTGGTGAACAACGCCGGGCTCGGCTGGCACCAGCCGCCGGAGGCCATCACCGCGAAGCCGCTGGACCTGCAGCTCAACCTCAACCTGCGCAACGTCATCCTGCTGACCTCGTGGCTCGCGCCGTCGCTGCTGCGGACGCGGGGATGCGTGGTCACGATGTCGTCGGCGGCGGCCTACGGCGGGGACGTCGAACAGGCCGTCTACGCGGCGACGAAGGGCGGGCTGAACACCCTGACCCAGAATCTCGCCACCGCCTGGGGCGATCGGGGGGTGCGGGTCAACGCGGTCGCGCCCGGCTTCGTCGACACCGACATCTGGCAGCCGCTGGTCGCGGCCCTCGGCGAGGAGGGCTACCAGCGGTTTCGCCGGGCGACGGCGGCCGGCATCCCGCTGCGGCGCTGGGCGAGCGCCGACGAGATCGCGACCGTCGTGCTGTTCCTGTGCTCCGACGCGGCGTCCTACCTCACGGGCCAGACGCTCGTCGTCGACGGGGGCGGCGCCCCGCTCCCGAGCCGGCACCTCCCGGCCTGACCCGAGCCGCCGGGGCGGTGGCTCGGCGGGCGGCCGGTCAGCCGCTGACGAGGATCGTCGAGCGGTTCGTGCCGGCCATGCCACCGGTGATCACCGCGCTGCGGGCGGCGTCGACCTGGCGATCCCCCGCGTCGCCACGCAACTGCTNCACCGCCTCGATCACGGAGCCGAACCCCTGCGTGGCACGCCCCTCGCTCAGGTTGCCGCCGTGCGTGCACACCGGAACCCGGCCGTGCAGCCGCAGCCGCTGCTCATCGTCGGACCACGACTCGCGCAGCAGCGCCGGGCCCTCCCCCGGCCCGGTGTACAGGGCCTCCAGCCACAGCATCGCCAGGATCGTGAACCCGTCGTACGGGTAGGCGAGGTCGATGTCGGCGGGGGTCAGGTCGCTGCGGGCGAACAGGTTGGCGACGGCGCGGCGGGCGGCGAGCCCGTCCGCCTCGGGCCACAGCAGCCCGTCGTTGCGCTCCGGCAGGGCGCTGGCGAACGCCTCGACGAGCACGGGCGGGTGCGGCAGGTCGCGGGCCCGGCGCTCGGTGGTGACCACGACGGCGAGCGCGCCGTCGATCGGCGCGTCCATGTCGAGCAGGCACATCGGATCGTCGATCATCGGGGCGGCGAGGTAGTCCTCGACGGTCAGCGGGGCGCGGAAGACCGCCCGGGGGTTGCGGGCGGCGTTCGTCCGGTTGTTGACGGAGATCCGGGCGAAGTCCTCCCGGGTGCTGCCGTGGCGCGCCATGTGCTCCCGCATCACCCGCGCGGCCCACAGCATCGAACCGCCGTGTTCCACCAGCGCGTGGTCGAGGCCGGGGTCGAACTCGTGCGCCGGGGCCTGGCGCAGCGGGTCACCNCGGCCGACGACCGAGGTGTTCGCCCACCGATACTTGCCGTGGTAGCACAGCGCGTAGTCGCAGTTGCCCGTCAGCACCGCGTTCGCCGCTGTGGACAGCGCCGTGACCGACGGCGGCTGCGCCGTGTCCCACCAGCGGACGTCGGGTAATCCCAGCGCGTCGACGACGTACCCGGGCCACAGTGTCGGGGAGTCCGTGCCGTACACGCCGATGACCCCGTCGATCGCGTCCCGCGCGACCCCGCTGTCAAGGACCGCCGCCCGGGCGGCCCGGGCGATGAGACTGCCCGGCCCCACGCCGCTGTCACGCGCCAGCTCCGACCACCCGATCCCCACGATCGCGGCCCGCTCCCACCCGTTCACGCCCCCGCCTCCCCCGCGCCGCCGTCCGCAGCACCCTCGTCCGCAACACCGCCAACCGCACCGCCGTCCGGCCGGGCCGGGGCGGCGTCGACCGGCCCGAACTGCGGATACACGCCGCCGTCGTCCTCCCACCAGCCCAACGCCAGCGGCATCCCGAGCGCGACCCGCTCCGGCTCGATTCCGACGATGCGGGCCAACAGTCGGACGCCCGGCGCCTCGGCCAGTGCCACGACCCCGCTGACGACCGGTGGCGACCCGGGCGCGACGCGGGGCAGGGAGTACGACACCAGCCGTCCCGCCCCGCCGAGCGCGGTCCCCACCAGGGCATCCGACCAGCAGCCGGGGCAGAACGGCCGCGGCGGGAAGACCCAGGTGCCGCAGTCCTTGCAGCGGTCGACGCGCAGCTCCCGCCGCTGCCACCCCTGCCACAGCTCGACGGTGTCGTGATTNATCCGAGCCATCCTGACCCCCAGCCGCCCGGCAACTTTTTCTCGACTCGCGAGTCGAGCATATATCCAGGGCCTGGTCGCCGACCCCGCGGAGGGATAGCGAAGGGATCGAGTAGGGATGGCGGCGTCGACCGTCAGGGTCGTATGGGTGACGGTCTCGATCGTGGCGCGTGATCCCGAGACCGGTCGGCTGGGAGTCGCGACCGCGAGCCGGGTCCTTGCCGTGGGCGCGGGCGTCCCGCACCCGCGTCCGGGAGTGGGCGCCGTGGCGGTGCAGGCGGGGCGCCGCGGCGGTGGGGAATCTGGCGCACGCCCCGGCGTCGCCGGACACCGGGCGCTGACGGCGTCATCCGTTGCGGGGCAGGGTAGTGTCGCGGGGCGTGACTCTCGATCGGTGGCGGGATCGGTACGCGCAGCGCGCCCAGGGGATGATCGCGAGTGAGGTTCGGGNGCTGTTCGCGGTCGCCTCCCGGCCCGAGATCGTGTCGCTCGCCGGGGGCATGCCGGCGGTCGACGCGCTGCCGCTGGAGGCGGTCGCGGCGACCGTGTCGGAGCTGGTGCTGAGCCGCGGGGCGGTGGCGCTGCAGTACGGCTCGGCGCAGGGTGATCCGGGTCTGCGGGCACGGATCTGCGACGTCATGGCGATGGAGGGCATCACCGACGCCCATCCCGACAACGTGGTGGTGACGGCGGGCTCGCAGCAGGCGCTCGACCTGCTCACCCGCGTGTTCGTCGATCCCGGCGACGTCGTCGTCACCGAGGGGCCCACCTACGTCACGGCGATCAACACGTTCGCGGCCTACCAGGCACGGATCGTGCACGTGCCGATGGACGGCGACGGCCTGTCGCCGGGCGCACTCGCGCAGACGCTGGAGCGGCTGGCCGCCGAGGGCGCCCGGGTGAAGCTGCTCTACACGGTCCCGACCTTCCAGAATCCCGGCGGGATCACGCTGACGCCGCCGCGGCGGGCCGAGGTGCTGGAGATCTGCCGGCGCGCCGGGGTGCTGGTCGTCGAGGACAACCCGTACGGGCTGCTGTCGTTCACGGGTGAGCCGGTGCGGGCGATGCGCGCCGACGCCCCCGACGACGTCGTGTACCTGGGATCGTTCTCGAAGACGTTGGCGCCGGGACTGCGGGTCGGGTGGGCGCTGGCCCCGGCGCCGGTGGCGGCCCGGCTGGTGCTGGCCGCCGAGTCGGCGATCCTGTCCCAGTCGATGTTCACTCAGCTGGTGGTCGAACGGTATCTGGCGACCCAGCCGTGGGCGGAGCAGGTGAAGGTGTTCCGGGAGATGTACCGGGAGCGTCGCGACGCCATGCTCGACGCCCTGGCCGAGTCGATGCCCGCCGGCGCCACCTGGACCCGGCCGGACGGCGGGTTCTTCGTCTGGGTGACGCTGCCGGGCGGGGTGGACACCCGGGCGATGCTGCCGCGGGCGATCGCCGCCCGGGTCGCCTACGTTCCCGGGGCCGGGTTCTACGCCGACGGGTCGGGTGGCAGCAGCATGCGGTTGTCGTTCTGCTACCCACCACCCGAGCGCATCCGCGACGGGGTCGGCCGGCTGGGCCGGGTCGTGCGGGACGANCTGGCCCTTCGGGACACCTTTGCCCCTGACACCGTCGCCGACTGCCCATGACACCGTCGCCGACTGCCCATGACCCCGTCGCCGACCGGCCCTGATGTGCCCGACACCGCGAAGGACGCGATGATGACCGATCTGGGCCGTGTGCTGATCCTCGCCGGGGGGCTCTCGCCCGAGCGCGAGGTGTCGCTGCGATCGGGCGGGAGGCTGCGCGACGCGCTGACCCGCATCGGGGTCGAGGCCGACCTGGCCGACGTCGATGCCGCGACGCTGCCCGCGCTGGCCGCCGACCCGCCCGACGTGGTGTTCCCCGTGCTGCACGGGACGTCGGGTGAGGACGGCACGATCCGCGAGGTCCTGGACCTCTACGACCTGCCCTACGTGGGCGCCGCGCCGCCGGCCTGCCGGGTGGCGTTCGACAAGGCGACGGCGAAGGCGGCCGTCGGCGCCGCCGGGGTGGCGACGCCGGCGGCGGTGACGCTGCCCCGCGAGGCGTTCCACGACCTGGGCGCCGCCGCGTTGATCGAGCGGATCGTCGCCCGGCTGGGACTGCCGGTCGTGGTGAAGCCCCGCGCGGGCGGGTCGGCGTTCGGGGTCAGCCGGGTCGACGACGCGGGCGGACTCGCCGAGGCGCTGATGAGCTGCTTCGGCTACCACGACTCGGCCCTGATCGAACGGGCGGTCGCCGGCATCGAGATCACCGTCGGCGTCGTCGACACCGGCGACGGGCCGGTCGCGTTGCCGGCGGTCGAGATCGAGCCGGCCGCGGGGGTGTACGACTACGCCGCCCGCTACACGGCGGGCGCGACCGCGTTCTTCACCCCGGCCCGCCTCGACGACGCGGTGCTGCGCGCCGCCGCCGCGACCGCCGTCACCGCGCATCGCGTGCTGGGCCTGCGCGACCTGTCCCGCACCGACATGATCGTCGACGCGGCCGGCGTCGCGCAGTTCCTGGAGGTGAACGTGGCCCCCGGCATGACCGACACGAGCACCTGGCCGATGGGCCTNCACGCCGCCGGCCTCGACTTCGCCGTGCTCTGCCGCGACCTGGCGGCCCGAGCGCGCACGCGCCGCGACGCCGCTCACGCCGGCTGACCGCGACGGCTGACCGCGGCGGCCGATCGCGGCGCCGGCTCGACAGACACTCCGACCGACACTCCNGCGGAACGCGGTCAACCCACCCGGCCTTGGCCTGACAGCCGCGCCCGCATCAGGGCGAGCGGTGTGGCATCGGCTCGGCCAGTGCCGCCCGCCACGGGGGCGGGGCGAAGGGGTCGGCGAAGTACTGGGTCTCGTGGACGACGAGGCCGCCGGAGAATTCCATGATGCTCACCGGGTGGGACGGCACGCCGTCGTAGCTGATCACGCACTCGCTCACCCACAGATCCCCGCCGCCGCTGGTCCGAAGCACCGTGAAATGGCGGTCCGCCGGATGGCCACCGCGTTGCGTCGCGATGGTCGCGCGGCAGCCAGGCGGCTTCGCCGAAGAGAACCGGGCGTGTCGTGACGCGGGCGGGCCGTGGTTGCCGGCCGACCCGCGACGATGCCCTGGTGGGCACTCGCCCGGCGGCCCGCGGCCGGCCGGAAATCCCGCTCATGCCCCGCCGGCATATTGGTTTACCTGCTGTATACGTGCACCCTAAGCTGCCGAGATGACGGATACCCGTTCGATACCAATACCGCATTCCCGCCCGGCGGCCGCCGCCGGCGGCGATGCCGCATTCCCTGGCGGCCCCATTCCGGGCGCCCGTCCGCTCGACCGGACGCACGGCGAATTGACCCATGCCCTTTCCCCCGACGACCGTCCGACCCCGGAGTTTCCCCTCTTATGCGCCGCTGTTCCCGCCTAGCCCCCGCACTGGCCCTGCTCGCCGCCGCGACGCTGACCGGCTGTGCGTCCCATGAGGCGAAAGCGGCCGGGTGCGTCAGTCCCGGAGTCACGCCGAACGAGGTGAGAATCGGGCTGCTCTATCCCGACTCCGGTGTTCTCGCGCCTACCTTCAGTTCCTCCCGGGCCGGCATCGACGCCCGCATCGGCCTGGCCAACGAGCGCGGCGGCGTCCACGGCCGGAAGATCGTCTACGACTGGCAGGACGACCGCGGGACCGCCGACGCGAACAGCCAGGGTGCCCGCACCCTGGTGGAACGGCAGAACGTCTTCGGCGTCATCGAGTCCTCCTTCTCCGCCAGCGGCAGCGCCCAGTACCTCGCCGACCGTGGCGTCCCCGTGACCGGAATCGCGACCGAGAACATCTGGTCGCACTACCGGAACATGTTCTCGTTCTCCTATACCGACGGGAACGCGGTCGACACATTCGGCACCTTCGTGCACAACCGTGGGGGAAAACGCGTCCTGCTGGTTCAGGCCGCGTTGTCCGCGAGCGTCTCGGAGCTCACCTCGAAATACGACCAGAGCATCCGGGCCGCCGGGCTCGACCTGGCCGGCATCCTGAGCTACTCGTCGCAGGCCGACAATCCCGCGGAAACCGCGCGACGGATCGCCGAGTCGGGCGCCGACACGGTCATCTTCCTCATCCAGCCGCCCGACTACCTCCAGGTGCTGAGCGCCCTGNGCGGCGCCGGTCGGCTACCGGGGCTCGTCATGGCGGTCACCGGTTATGACCGGCAACTCCTGGAGACCGCGGGCGCGCAGATGGCCGGGCTCGTCATCCCCGTCTTCTACCGCCCGTTCGAACTCGGCGGCGCCGCCGTCGAAACCTACGAGAAGGCGGTGACCCGCTTCGCCCCCCAGATCCCGCAGGCGCAGCACGACTTCGCGTTGATGTCCTACGTCGACACCGACATGTTCATCCGTGGGCTGGAGACGGCCGGGCCCTGCCCCACCCGGCGGGCGTTCATCGACGGGCTGCGGTCGGTGACGGACTACGACGCGGACGGTCTGATCGCGCCGATCGACATCGCCCACGGGCTCGGCAGGACGACGAACTGCTACTCGTTCGTCCAGGTCAACCCTACGGGCACGGCCTTCGACGTGGTCGACCGAGACCGCTGCGGACGGGAGATCACCCCGTAGCGGTCCGCCGCCCGGCGCGGGCTCTCCCCGGTCACCCGACCGGGGAGAGCCCGCCCCCCCCCGGGGGGGGGCGCCGTCACCAGGTGGCGGGCAGGTGCGCGGGGCCCATGACGAAGTTCGACCGGGTCCACTCCATCTCGCCGTCGGGGTGGATGTCGGGGAAGGCCCGCAGCAACGTGGTGATCATCGCGATCGCCTCCGCCCGGGCCACGTGGGCGCCAAGGCAGAAGTGCTGGCCGAGGCCGCTGAAGGCGAGGTGGCGGTTGGGCGTGCGGGTGATGTCGAACCGCTCCGGGTCGGTGAACTCCCCCGGATCCCGGTTGCCGGCGCCGTAGTAGACGCACACCTTGTCCCCGGCGCTGATGCGCCGCCCGCCGATCTCGACGTCGCGCAGGGCGGTCCGGCGGTTGTACACCACCGGCGTGACCCAGCGCAGCATCTCCTCGACGGCGGCGGGCATCCGGCCGTCCAGGTCCGCCAGCAGAAGCTCGCGCTGGTCGGGATGGGTGAACAGGGCGTGTAGGCCGCCGCCGATCAGGTGCCGGGTGGTGTCGCCGGCGCCGACGATGAGCAGGGTCATGTTGGCCGAGAAGTTCTCCAGGCTCATCGGCGCCCCGTCCAGCTCGCAGGCCGCGAGCATCGAACAGACGTCGTCGCCGGGGTTCGCCCGGCGGTCCTCCCACACCTGGATCGAATACTGGATCAACGCCTCGGTCGCGCCCTGGCGCTCCTGCTCGGTGTAGGCGCCGCCGCCGAGGCCGATCTCGATGTACTCGTAGAGGCGCACCGCGTCGTCGCGGGGAATGCGCAGCACGTCGGCCGTCACGTAGGCCGCGATCTTCCCGGCCACGTCCACGGCGAGATCGCACCCGCCGGCCGGGCGGATCTCGGCGACGATCGCCTCGGCGGCGTCGACGAAGCGGGTCATCCGGCGGCGCACCGCCGAGGGCATGAACCCGGGGACGACCGCGCGGCGGATCACCGTGTGCAGCGGCGGGTCGAGGTTCACCATCGACTTGTCCTCGGTCTCCATGAAGTCCTCGATCATGGAGACCGGCCAGTGGGAGAAGTTCTCGTCGTCGCGGTTGACGGCGCGGATGTCCTCCCAGCGGGTGACGGCCCAGAAGCCCGGCCCGTTCGGCTCGTCGTTCCAGTGCACGGGATCATGCTCGCGCAGCCGGGCGTAGAGCCCGTACGGATGCCCGTGCTCGAAGCTCGCCAGGGAGTACAGGTCGATCGACTCGGTCTCCAGGATCGTCATGCGCTCGCTGCTCCCGCGGTCGAGACCGCCGGCGCCGCGGCGGGCAGAGTGATCTCCTCGAGGATGGTCGCCGAGAGGGTCGTGATCGCGAGGCGACCGTCGGCCTCGCGCATCGTCACGTGATAATCGCCGACACCGTGGGCGGTGCCGTCGGCCCGGCCCAGCCAGTACTGGAAGTAGCTGCGCACGTCGACGGAGCCGTCGGGCTCGACGTCGACGAGCAGGTTGGACACGAGGTGGCGGGCCCACTGCCGCTGGTCGAACAGCGAGGCGAGGATGTCCACCACGGTGTCGCGCCCGGCGAAGACCTGCTCGCTTCCCGGGCCGCCCTCGACGGTCCCGCCGGCCACCACGAGGGCGGCGTCCGGGGCGAGGACCTCCCGCAGGGCGCCCGCGTCGCCCTGGTCGATCGCCCGGCAGTAGCGGTACAGGACCCTGCCCGCGCGCCAGCCGATCTCGGCCGGCCCGCGGTCGTCCGGTAAGTCTGGCATGCAGCTTCTCCTTTTCGTCCCATCAGCGTTGTCGTCCGATCACCGCTTTCGCCGGATCAGCGATTACGCCGGATCAGCGGTCGATGACCATCCAGAGGTTCGCCACCGAGCTGCCGGCGTCGCAGACGACCGCCTGCCCGTTGACGAGCGAGGCCTCGTCGGAGACCAGGAAGCGGTGCACCCGTGCCACCTCCGCCGGGTCCGCGGCCCGGTTCATCAGCGCCTGCGCCCCCGGCCCGCCGACCGGCCCGGCCGAGGCCGACACCGACGCCGGCGCCTCCGCCGCGTCCGCCCGGGCCTGCGCCTCGGCCTGGGCCATGAGTACCGGCAGCACGTCGGTGTTCGCCAGCAGGTTGGTGGCGACGCCGCCCGGGCACGCGCAGTTGACCCGGATCCGATCGGTGACCAGCTCGAAGGCGNGGGCCCGCACGACGGCGACGATGCCGCCCTTCGACGCGCTGTACGCGGCCTGCCCGGCCACGCCGGTGAGCCCGGCGATCGACGCGGTCGCCGACATCGCCCCGCCACCCGCGCGGCGCAGGGCCGGGACAGCGGCGGCGAAGGTGCGGATGGTGCCCGCGAGGTTGATGTCGAGGATGGCCGTCCACCGCTCCTCGTCGAGGTCCTCCAGTCGCCGCGCCACGGCCGGACCGCCCACCGTGCCCGCGTTCGCGATCACCGTGTCGAGGTGGCCGTAGGTGGACTCGGCGGCGGCGACGGCCGCCCGCACCTCGTCGGCGCGGCGCACGTCCACCCGGTGGAAGATGGCCTCGCCGCCGGCCGCGACGATCTCCTTCGCCACCGCCTCCCCCTGCTGGTCGATGTCGGCGACGATGACCCTGGCCCCGTCGGCGGCGAGCACCCTCGCGGTAGCGGCGCCGATGCCCGACGCCGCCCCGGTGACGAGTGCCACCCTCCCCCGCAGACTCATGATGATCTCCGATCCTGGATCTTCCGATGGGCCCGCGCAACAGTTGTGATGAAGTGGCTGCTCAGAGTGCCTTCGCCGCGGCCGCAAGGCCTTCGATCAGCTCTCCCGCCTCCGCGGCCGAGCGCAGGCGGTGGTTGGGGCCGGCGACGGCCATGGTCGCCCCGGCCTCGAGGTAGGGCTCGGCGGCGGCGACGGTGCGCGCCGCGTCGATCCCCCCGGCCGCGTCGAGCACCGGCGGCAGCGGCACCCGCACGACGAGCGTCGCCGGGTCGCGCCCGGCATCGGCGTACGCCGAGCGCAGCGCGGCCACGCCGGCGCGCACCTGCTCGGGGGTGACGCCCACCGGCGTCCACCCGTCGCCGAGACGGGCGATGCGGCGGACGTTCGCCGCCGTCGCGGCCACGCCGTAGTAGAGCGGGATGCGGCCCTGGACGGGCACGGGCCGGGCGATCAGGCCCTCGAGGCGGCCGGCGCCAGGGCCAGCGTCGTCACCGCGGGCAGCGTCACGGCCGGCAGCGTCACGGCCGGCGGCGTCACCGCGGGCGGCGGCGAGCGGCAGGGAGAACGGCTGCTCGCCCCAGGCCAGCCGGCAGGTCTCGATCACCTCGTCGAAGCGGTGCCGCCGCTGCGCCCAGGCCAGCCCGACGCCGGCGTACTCCTCGGGCTGCCAGCCGGTCCCGACGCCGAGCTCGACCCGCCCGCGGGAGATCACGTCAAGCGTCGCGACCTCCTTGGCGAGCACGAGGCCGGCCCGCAACGGGGCGAGCAGCACCGCGGTCGACAGCCGGATCCGCTCGGTGACCGCGGCGACCGCGGCCAGCGACAGCAGCGGATCGGGCCAGGCGGTGTCGGGCGGGTGGCCCCACGGCCCGTACGGGTAGCGCGAGGTGTCGGGCGCCATCACGAGGTGCTCGCCGAAACACAGCGAGTGCAGCCCGGCCGCGTCAGCCTGCCGGGCCATCGCGAGGAAGGCGTCGAAGTCGCCGCCGGGAGCCAGGCCGGGCCGGGCGAACAGGCAGAGGTCCACGGGGGCGATCTCCCTCCAGCACCGGCGCGGCCGGTCCCCCGGCACCGTCGCCGCGAGGATTCGCCGACCGTAAGATCGCTCCCGATTTTTGTCAACCCAACGGTCGACGGAACAGCCCGCCCCCCGTACCGCCCCTTGATCGCAAACGGACCCGCCCCTAAGTCCTCCGCTTGACGTTCTAAAGCAGGTGGCTTAGAAATCGACGTCATGGCGTGGGACTTCGAGACGGACCGGGNGTTCGCCGAGCAGCTCGAGTGGGTCGACGCGTTCGTGCGGGAGGAGGTCNAGCCGCTGGATCACGTCCTGCGGGAGCCGTTCGACAAGACCGACGAGGTGGCGAACGCGATCGTGCGTCCGCTGCAACAGGCCGTGCGGGAGCGCGGGCTGTGGGCCGCCCACCTCGGCCCCGAGCTCGGCGGGTCCGGCTACGGGCAGGTACACCTCGCGCTGCTCAACGAGATCCTCGGCCGCTCACGCTGGGCGCCGTCGGTGTTCGGCTGCCAGGCGCCGGACTCCGGCAACGCCGAGATCCTCGCCCACTTCGGCACGCCCGAGCAGCGGGCCAGCTACCTCCAGCCGCTGCTCGACGGCCGGATCAGCTCGTGCTACTCGATGACCGAGCCGCAGGCCGGCGCCGACCCGACGCTGTTCCGCGCCTCCGCCCACCTCGACGGCGACACCTGGGTCCTGCGGGGCGAGAAGTGGTTCTCCACCAACGCCCGCTACGCCAGCTTCTTCCTGGTCATGGCGATCACCGATCCGGACGCCGGCCNGTACGAGCGCGCCAGCATGTTCATCGTGNCGGCGGGCACTCCCGGCTTGGAGATCATCCGTAACGTGGCGCTCGGCCACGAGGCGGCCGAGCTCGGCGCGCACGGGTACGTCCGCTACGACGACGTGCGCATCCCGGCCGATCACCTGCTCGGGCAGCGCGGTCGGGCGTTCGCCATCGCCCAGACCCGGCTCGGCGGCGGCCGCATCCACCACGCCATGCGGACCATCGCCATGGCCCGCCGGGTCTTCGACGCGATGTGCGAGCGGGCGCTGTCGCGCCAGGTGCGCTCCGGCCCGCTGGCCTCGCTCGGCGTGGTGCAGGAGCAGATCGCCGACAGTTGGATCGAGATCGAGCAGTTCCGCCTGCTGGTGCTGCGCACGGCCTGGCTGATCGACAAGCACAACGACTACCGTCGGGTCCGCCGCGACATCGCCGCGGTGAAGGTGGCGATGCCGAAGGTGCTGCACGACATCTCCCGCCGCGCGCTGCACCTGCACGGCGCGCTCGGCATCTCCAACGAGATGAACTTCGTCGAGATGCTGGTCGCCGCGGAGCTGCTCGGCCTCGCCGACGGTCCCACCGAGGTGCACCGGGTCACGATCGCCCGCGAGGTCCTCAAGGACCACCGCGCGGTCGAGACGCTGTTCCCGAGCGACCACCTGCCCACCCTGCGAGAGGCCGCCCTCCGCCAGTTCGCGGGCCGCCTCGGCACCGTCGACAACGACAACGACATCGACAACGACAACGTCGGCGTCGGGCTCGGTAACGGCGGTCCCGTCAACGGCGCCGCCCCCGCGCCGGCATGAACGGCGGCGCGGACGACCCGGCGGGCACCGTGCCCGGGGTGGACCTCGGCCGGCTGGCCGCGTGGATGGACGGTCAGGGTCTGCCGGCGGGGCCGATCACCGCCGTCGAGCGGCTCGCCGGCGGCACCCAGAACGTGCTCGTGCGCTTCGACCGCGGTGGGCTGCGGTTCGTGCTGCGCCGCCCGCCGGTGCACAAGCGGCCCGACAGCGACCGGACGATGCGCCGGGAGGCACGTGTGCTCGCCGCCCTGGCGTCCACCGACGTTCCGCATCCCCGGCTGATCGCCGCCTGCTCCGATGAGGCCGTCCTGGGCGCGGCGTTCTACCTGATGGAACCGGTCGACGGCGCCAATCCGACGGTCGAGCTGCCCGCCGGCTACCGGACCTCGGCGGGCTGGCGACACCGGCTGGGTCTCGCGATGGCCGAGGGGGCCGCCGCGATCGCCGCCGTCGACCACGCCGGCGCCGGCCTCGCCGACCTGGGCAAACCCGCCGGCTACCTGGAACGGCAGGTCGGCCGCTGGCGCGGTCAGCTCGAGGGCTACCGCACCCTGCCGGGCTACCCGGGACCCGAGGCGCCGGAGCTGGACGCGATCGGCGCCTGGCTGGACGCCCACCGGCCCGACGACTTCCGCCCCGGGCTGGTGCACGGCGACTACCATCTCGCCAACGTGCTCGTGACGGCGGACCGCCCGGCGCTCGCCGCGATCATCGACTGGGAGCTGGCGACCATCGGCGATCCCCTGCTCGACCTGGGCGGCCTGCTCACCACCTGGCCCGGTCCCGAGGGGCCGCCGCCCGGGGCACCGGGCGTGCGTCCCTGGGACGGGTTCCCCACGGCAGCCGAGCTCGTCGCCCGCTACGGCGAGATCAGCGGCCGGGACCTGCGATCCCTGCCCTGGTACGAGGTCCTCGCCGGCTACAAGATCGGCATCATCCTGGAGGGGACCTACGCCCGCGCCTGCGCCGGCCAGGCCGACCCCGCCGTCGGCCGGCAGTTGCGCGCCACCGCCCGGCGGCTGTTCGCCCGGGCGAGCGCGCGGATCGCGACGGCATGAGCGGCGAGCACACCCGCCGCGACCTGCTGCTGGCCGCCGAGCGGCTGTTCGCCGCCGGCGGCATCGACGGCCCCAGCATGCGTGAGATCAGCAAGGCCGCCGGGCAGCTCAACACGAGCGCGCTGCAGTACCACTTCGGCGACCGGCAGGCCGTCCTCGCCGCGATCATCGACCGGCATCACCGGGACATCGAGACCCACCGGCTCGGCCTGCTCGACGCCCTGGAGCTCGACGGGGAGCCCCCCGGGGAGCTCGACGGGGAGCCCGCTGGGGAGCTCGACGGGGAGCCCGCTGGGGAGCCCGCCGGCGAGCCCGGGCTGCGCGCGCTGGCCGCCGCGCTCGTGCTCCCCCAGGCGGCCCGCCTGGACCATCACGACGGCGGACCCGAGTACCTGCAGATCATCGCCGAGGTGACCGCGCGCCCCGAACGCTTCGCGGCCAGCTTCGCGGCGGCGTCGGCCGCGCCGAGCATGGTCCGCTGGCGCGCCCTGGTCACGCCCTTTCTGCCGCCCGCCGCGGTGGGCCCGCCGCTGCACCGCCGGTTCGCGGCGATCCGCTTCCTCAACGGGGAGCTGGCCACCCGCGCCCGGGAGCACCACCGCCCGGACCACCGCCTGTTCGCCAGTCACCTCGTCGATCTGGTGACGGCGATCCTCGCCGCCCCGGTCTCGGCGCAGACCAGCCGGCACATCCACTCCGGCACGCCGAGCCCCGCCGACCGGTAGGGTCGGAATGCGGCGCGACCGCCGGATGAGGGCCGAACGCGCAGCTCATCGGGTCGAGCCCGGGCGGGTCGAGCAACCGGGGCGGCCCGGGATCGGTAGTGCCCGCGGCCGTGCCGCGCGGCCTTCAGGGGGAGCGAGGCACCGCGGGCGATGCTTCGGTACACGCTGCCGGTGACGCACCGGCCGGACCGCGACGGCGTGCTGAGCCAGCACCGCCACGTCCCCTTCTTCCTGGCTCTGGAGATCGCCTCGCAGGCCTGGGCGCGGGCGCTCGCGACGACCTGTTCGGGGCTGCTCGCCCCCGCCGACCTCGCCGTCGTCGACGTGGCCAGCAGCTACCGCCGGGAGCTGTTCACCGGCGACGTCCTGTTCGACGTCACCCTGGCGAAGTTCGGCACCAGCTCGCTGACCTTCGCCCTGGAACTCACCCAGCACGATCACCCGGCGGCGAGCCTGACCGCGACCCTGGTGAAGGTCGACGACGACCGGCTGCACTCGATGCCCTTCACCCCCGAGCAGCGGGCCGGCCTGGAGCGGCTCCTGCTCGCCTGAGCACCACGCCGGGCGTCGTCCAGGCCCGGTCCCGTCCCCGGGAACGGGGGCCTACCAGGGGAGGTCGGCGAGCAGCGCCTCGACGCGCGCCCGCACCCCCGCGGCCGTCTCCGGGTTGGTGAGGATGTGGACCCGGTCGGCCTCGACGCCCTCGAGCGCGATCCGGGCGACGTCCGCCGGCAGCAGGACGCCGGCGCCGCGCTGCGCCGCCCGGTCGGCGAGGGTGTCCGTCGGGTCGGGCGTCGCCGCCCCCGCCGGCTGGTTCGCCCGCGACGTCTCGCCGAGCGCCGTCGCCACCGGCCCCGGGCACAGCACGCTCGCGCCGAGGGTGGGAGCGACCCCCCGAAGCTCCAGGTTGAGCGTCTCGGTCAGCCCGATGACGGCGTGCTTGACGGCGTTGTACGGCGTCAGCGTCGGCAGCGGCATGAGGCCGCCGACGGAGGCGGTGTTGAGGACGTGGCCGCCGCCCTGGCGGATCAGATGCGGCACGAAGTGGTGCACGCCGTGGACCACCCCGAGCAGCGCCACGTCGATCAGCCAGCGCCAGCTGGCCAGGCTCTGCTCCCACATCGGTGCCGGCCGGCTCACCACCCCGGCGTTGTTGCACACCAGGTCCACCCGGCCGAACCGGTCGATCGTGGCCGCGGCGAGGGCGCCCACCTGGTCGGCGTCGCCGACGTCGGCCGCGACCGCGAGCGTGGTGGCCCCCGTCGCGGCGAGCGTGGCGGCGGCCCGCTCGACGGCGTCGGTCTGCACGTCGGACAGGACGACGGCCACGCCCCGGGCCGCGAGCGCCTCGGCCAGCCCGTACCCGATCCCGCTGGCCGCCCCCGTCACCACTGCGACCTGCCCCTGCTCGATCCTCATGTCCGCATCCTGCCGGGAATCACCCCCGGACGTCGACGTCGGCCTGAACCGTGCAGGTAAGGGCGCTCACCGTCCTCGCGGACCCGATGGAGGCGTTCGTTCGCCTTTCGGTATCCGCTGACGGACAGACTNCGTGCCACAGCGGAGCCGGCCGTTGCGCAGCGCAGAAAGGTCATCTACCTTCCGTCACTGGACGGTTCGCGGAACGGCCACATGAAGGGACACGAACCTGTGGACGACGATGTCCAGGTGCTGGACCCAGGGCGACCGGCACTGTCGCTGCCATCACCGCGGCCGGCCGGATCGCACAAGGACCCGCAGCTCCGGGATGACCCGCAACTCCGGGATGACCCGCAGGTCCAGGACGACCCGCAGGTCGACGTGCTGATCGCGGGCTACGGCCCGGTCGGCGCGGTGCTGGCCGCCCTGCTCGGCGGACGCGGGCTGTCGGTGGCCGTCGTCGAGCCGCAGCACGAGNCCGTACCACTGCCCCGCGCGGTGAGCCTCGACGAGGAGGTCCTGCGCCTCCTGGTCCGGCTGCCGGGCCTCGGTGACCTGATCGACCACGTCCACGCCTCCGAGCGCAGCACGATCCTCGGGCCAGGCCGGCGGGTCCTGATCGAGCTGGGTCTCGGCGAAAGCGAGCTCGGCATGCCCGCCGCCGCGTTCTTCCACCAGCCCACCCTCGAACGTGACCTGCGCGCCGGCATCGCCACCCTGCCGACGGTCCGGCTTCACCTCGGCCGCGCCGTCACCGCCCTGCACCAGCACACCAGGTCCGGCACCGGGAACGCGGCCCGCCACGGCCACGGCCGCGACGACGGCGCCGTGACCGTCGAGCTGGACGACGGCAGCCGGCTACGCGCTCGGTGGGTCGTCGGCTGCGACGGTGCCGCGAGCCCCGTGCGACGCATGCTCGGCATCGGCTACCAGGGATCAACCTTCACGCAACGCTGGCTCGTCGTCGACGTCACCACCCCGGCGCCGCTGGCGCACCTGCCGTACTTCACCTACAGCTGCGATCCGCGGCGCCCGTCGGTCAGCATGCCCATGCCCGGCGGTCACCGGTGGGAGTGGATGTTGCTCCCCGGCGAGGATCCGGAGCAGATGGCCGCGCCCGCCGGCGTGCGCGCGCTGCTGCGCCCCTGGGTCGACCCGGACCAGGTCCAGGTCACGCGCACGGCCGTCTACACCTTCCACGCCCGTACGGCCGACCGTTGGCGGCGCGGGCGAGTCCTGCTCGCCGGCGACGCGGCGCACAGCATGCCACCGTTCAGCGGGCAGGGCCTGGGCGCGGGCGTCCGTGACGCCGCCGCCCTCGCCTGGCGACTCGACGAGATCCTGCGCGGCCTTGCCCGCGACGACCTGCTCGACAGCTACGAACGGGAACGACGCCGGCACGTCGAGACGGTGATCGCCGGATCGCTCCGGATCGGCCGCGTCCTGCAGACGACCGACCCGGCCCTCTCCCGGCTCACCCGCACCCTCCTGTTCACCCTCGGCCGGACCCCGGNTCTGCGCCAGGCGTTGCGTGGCGGTGCCACCCAACAGCGCCCCCGTCTGCCCGGCCGGGTCGCCGGCCCGCTGCCGGGCGCCGGCCTCGTCCTGCCCAATCCCCGCCTGCGTACCCTCGACGGCCACCGCCGCCAGCTCGACGATCTTCTTACCGACGGGTGGACACTGATCGGCCTCGGCGGTGACCCCGTCGCCGGCCTGGATCCAACGGCGCGCGCCTGGGCGGACCGGCGCGGCGCCACCGCGTTNGCTGTCGTGCCACCCGGCGGTCTGCGAGCGGTCGCCGAGGTGACCTGCCCGGTCTTCGAGGACCTGGACGGCACCCTGGTACGCCTCCTGACCGCCCCCCGCCTGGCCCGCGTGAGCCCCCTGGCCCGCGTGAGCCGCGTGAGCCGCGTGAGCCGCGTGGGCCAGGGGAGCCCGGGCGTGGACGGAAGCTCTGCATCACGGGCCCTCGCCCCGAGACCGAGCGCGCCGAGAGTGAACGCGCCGAGAGTCGCCGTCGTCCGACCCGACCGCTTCCTGCTCGGTATCTTCCCGACGCCACCGCGGGGAACTGATCTCCCGGGATTCGCCACGCCTGCCGGCTTCCGGGACACGCCCCGTCCGGATCTCGATCAGGTCGATTGCACCGATTCCGTCGACCTCATCGCCGCGGCGGCGAACCCGTCGCCGTAGTACCGAAAAGGGCCCAGTCCGACGGGCCCAGTCCGACGTGCTCCGTCGCGCTGTGCCATCCAGCACCGCTCCGATGCCTCCGAGGCAGCGGGTACAGTGCGATCAGATCACTTCACGGGCGGCGATATCCGGCGCGGTCACAGTCGATTCCCGGATCCGCGGCGGCCGTGCGTCATGGGTTGGGGGGCCTGTGAGCAGTTCCGGTGGTTCCGACGGCGGCCTGCTCGGCAGCAGGGCCGTCGCCTTCTGGGCGGTGGTCACGGGCATTCTCGCGGTGGTGACCTTCAGCGTAGGCGTCGCGACCAGATTGACGGCCGGGCCCGACGGGCCCACTCCCACCCCGGCCCCGACCATCTCCTACCCCACCTCATCTCCCACCCGGTCGCCATCTGCCACCCGGTCGCCATCGCCCACCCCGACGCCGTCCGAGGACGCCGGCCCGTCCCCCACCGCGCGGACGGCTCCGCCGTGGCCGTTCGCCACCGTCGGCGGGGCCGCGACCTCGCCATATCGGCCGCCCATCGGGACGGCACCGGCCGGTCCCCGGCCGCTGCAGTACACCTTCGCCGGAGCGAGTCAGTACCCGTGCTCGTCGGAGGGCCGGATCCGGTCCCTGTTCCAGGCGCCGGTGCAACTCGTGGTGGAAAACCGCAGCTCCCAGCTCATCCAGCTCTACTATCTCGACGCCACGGGAAACCGGATCGCGCAGACCAGCATTGCGTCCGGCCGCAGCGTTTCCGTGGCGAGCCACCTGGGTGACGCGTGGCTACCCNCCACCGGCCAGGCGGACTGCATCGGCATCTTCGCGCTGCGCGCAACCAGCCGCATCCAGATTTTCGACGCCCGATAGCCCCCGACGCCCGATAGCCCCCGACGCCCGATAGCCCCCGGCGTCGGAGGATGGCCGGTCCCCATCCCCTTCGCGGACTCCACCCGACCGGCCACCGAACGCTCTCGCAGAGCGCGGCGCGTCGCTCGCACCGGAGGTGAAGAGCAGGCAAAAGCTGACCGCGACGGCGTCTCGGCTACGGTCGGAGCGCGGACACGGACCCGCCGCGCCGCGTCACCCCGCGCCGGGCCTCAGCGCGTACCAGAAAGTCCGCACGGGGCTACTCATCGATCCGGCTCGGGGACTGTGCCGTGACCGTGGCGGAGCCGAGTTCGGCCGGGACGTCCAACGCCGTGATCAGTACGTCGATGCGCAGCCGAAGCTCTGTCGGTGGTCCGTTCACGAGACCGGCGGAGGGGTCTGCGGGGTCCACGGCGAGCGGGATGCTTCCGGCCAGGACTGCGCGGGTGTCGGTGTCCCCAAGGGCGCGGTCCGCGAAGTACCTCAGGTCGCGGACCGCGGCGGCGAACAAGCGCGGGTCCTGGTCCGCGAGTGCCTGTTCAAGCTGGCGCAGGGCCGTCGCGACCGTCCTGGTTCTGGCGTCGCGCCGTTGCCAGTGGTGCGGGGGCAGCGACCAGCGGGCCGCCGAGCGGAGCGTCCGCGCGGCCGACGCTCGCGAGTCTTCGTCCGGCCACGGCTGGACGTCCGGTTTACTGTTGGTCATCCGTCCCTCCGCGGACATGGGATCACCACCCCGTCAGCGCCGTAGGCCCGCCGGCCACACGACCGTGACCGGCTTTCCCAGCTGACCGGCGTAGGCGACGACATCGGCCGTACCACCAAGACCGCGGGCCGACAGTCCGTCCCAGACCGCGAGAAGCTCGTCGGCTTCATCGACGACGGCACGGCCCGCCGCGAAGAACGCCTCTTCGGAGGCGGCCCCGAAATCCAGCAGGCACGACTCGTCGGCAAGCCCGAGCAGCTCACGATAGGCGGCGATATCTGTCTCCACCTGAAAGGTCGCGGCATAGTCGTGGCTGGGAATAATCGCCCGAAGCGAGCCGCCGGCCGCGAGCACGGCTCGCGCGAAGAGCTGGTCGGCTCCTGCCGCGAGCGAGCTCAGGCCGACCAGCGGGCGCCCGACCGAGGCGAGGTACGCCTGCATCTCGCGGGTGATGTACGGAACGCCCTCGGGCGGCAGGTTCTGATGACCGGAGAACCCGACGGTGGTCATAGTTTCCCCTGGCGTGCGAGTGTCCAGTAGTGCTCGCCCAGCCGGGTGAGCCGGCAGGCCTTCGAGTTGATGGCGGCCCAATAGAGGTGATCCTCACCGACCGGCTCGACCAGTTTCACGGCGCGCGCGGCCTGGAGCAACGAGAATTCTGCCTCATGTCTGTCGTCGTGCGGCTGCTCAGTCGGCTCGTAGGACGGGTCGAGTGGTAGATGGTAGGTCGACTCCGGAAAGATTTCGGCCAGTTGTCGCAGCTTCTTGCGCGACAGGTCAGGTCGTATCTGCCGGAGCTCGTGAAGTCGGTCTATGTTGGCCTTGAACGTGGGACGCTGGTCCCAGGGCCCGAACATCTCGGTAAGGTAGGCATATAGCCCCGCGAGGGTCACCCTGCCCAGCAGATCCGCCGCGCCCCCTTTCAACGCATGCTCAAGGTGCGTAGCGAAGACCCCACGCCCAGCGGTCTCCGCAGCGGTCTGGTCACCACGGGCGGCGGTGATGATCGAAACACCNGAACGCAATGTCGCGGAGGCGGATCCGAGCTGCGGCACGCTGCCGGCCCTACCGGAGAAGCAGCAGTCGAGGAGTATGACGACCTCGGGAACCGAGCATTGCTGAACCAGCGCGAGAACCTGGGATAGCGGGACGCCCGGCGTCTTTTCGGTTCCGTCCATGGTGGTCAGGACGACGTCGTTCTGCTCCGGGTACCCGTGGCCGGCAAAGTACAGCAGTGCGACGTCGGCCGCCGGGGCGAGCAGTCTCTGCAGGTTGGCCAGCAGGTCGTCCCGGGTGATCAGCTCGCGGTCGCTGGTGAGTGAGACGCAACTGAAATTGGGCTCGTCGTCCTCGTTCCATTGGAGCAGTGGCTCGAGCGCGCGAACGTCACCACAGCACCCTCGCAGACGCCGGAAACTGTCGTACTCGTCGATGCCCACGAGCAGGGCGCGCTTCACCACAGCCCACCCGAATGCCTGGTCAACAAGATTAACCCCCGTAAATCCTGCTTCTGGNCGCCGTTTCCGGCGCTCCAGATGATGTACCGCAGAGTGTAGTCTCGTGCGGTCCGTGTCCGTAAGCCCCCCGCCGGCCACCGGCCACCGGGCGCCGCGTCGCCAGCCCGGTCTTCAGGTGCCGCCGCCTGGGCAGCGGGACGGCGAGTCGAAGCGCTCTCTGGGCGGGCGCGTCGCGCTCACTCCGCCGGGGTGCCGGGCGGATCTGCCCACGTGCCTGCGCTGTATCGGTCGGCGATCGCCCGGAAGACCTGATTGTGGCGATAGTGCCGCAGGACCGCACGCAGCAGGTCGCGGTACGGCGTCGCCACGAGCCCGCTTTCCAGCTCGTGGAACACCTCGCCCCACCAGGCCCGCGCACTCAGTCCCGTTTCCGCCGGCAGGCGGCGACGCGGTACGCCCAGCTCCTCGAGGAGCTGGCGTGCCCTGATCAGGTCGGCGTAGACGTCGGCCAGCTCGTCCAGGAGCGTCAGGCGGTCCTCGCCGGCGAGCTGCAGGTCGAACACGGCCCCGTCCACTGGTTCGGAGACGACGCCGAGCCGTTCGCAGACACGCACCACCTCGCGCGCCCGCCGCCCCGCCGTCCGCAGGTAGCCCGCGCCGTCCGCCAGCACACCCAGGAGGTGCTCGGCGCACCGCTGGTCGTCGCCGAACGGGTCGGCATACCCGGTCGGGATGACCTCCCGTGCGGTGAGCGCCCGCATGTTGGCGGCGGCGACCTCCACGTTGCGGCGCAGGTCGTCGATGGTCATCCGGACGGTCTGTTCATGGAAGGAGTCGGTACGAAGCTGGGCGAGCCGTCCCGCGAGGTCCGCGTCCACGCTGTTGACGAGCCGCGAGGACGGGCCGGCGCCGAGCAGGCCCGTCTGGGCCAGCCGTCCGCCGATCTCCTTCGCCGTGCCGTCCAGGCGGTGGCGCAGCCGGTCGGCAGTGGTTCCGGCGGACCAGACCCGGCCCTGCAGCCGCATCTTCGCGGCCTGCGCCAGGTAGAGCGCCAGGGCTGGGGGCGCGGTGTCCCCGGACGACCAGGTCCAGGTACCCAGCGCGGCCTCGCGCGCCGCAGCGGCCAGGACGACCAGCCGACGGAGGGTCCGGTAGTCCCCACCGCCCCCCGGCTCCCAGACGGCGAACCCCGACATGGTCGTGCCCCCGCGGGCCTCCCAGCCCGCGGCACGGGTGAACTCCGGTAACGCCGCCGAGCACGCCCGGGCCAGGGACGGACTCGCCGCGTGGGGGTAGTGCGCGAAGACGTCGAATTCGGGCAGCAGCGCCTGGTAGATCCTGGTCTCGTCCACGAACTCCGAGCGGAACGGCGCGCTTGCCGTCTCCCAGCGAGCGTCCAGCGCCGACCAGCCACCTCGACTCACGGCCACGGTCTCGCCGCCGGACGCACGGGTGGACGCGCCGCCCTCGCCGTCCCCGCTGGCACCGTCTGCGCTGGCACCGTCTCCGCTGGCACCGTCCCCTGAGCGGCGCGGCGACTCGGCGGGCGCGAGGATCGCCGAAAGACACAGCAGAGCGTGCTGGCGCCGCAGCACCGTCTGGAACACGCCACGCCCGTCATCGGGTGCCTGCTGGACAGCGAGCAGGTCGCCCGCCCGAGCGGCGGGCAGGGAACAGGGCAGGTCGGCCGGCACGCCGACCACGTGAGCCGGCTGCGACAGGCCCAGCACCTCGCGGCAGGCGTACCACAGGCCGCGCATCCGCGCGTAGGCCCGTTCCCCAAGCGGGCCCTCGTCGAACGGCGTGACCAGATGGACGACGAGCTCGGCCGAGCGCATACACCCTCCCCACGCCGAGACCGATGATCGACGCAGCTATTGTCGACCTTCGACGGTGGCGGGAACACGGCGGGACTCGATCAGCCACGGCCGAGGCCGCGGCCGTCGCCGACGTGCTTGCCCCCGAGGTGCTCCGATCGCGCGGGTCCGGTCGGCTCAGGGCGGGATCCGGCAGCACGTCGCGCCATAACGGGGGGCAGCATGGCGATGACACCGGACCGGCGAGAAAGCCGACGACCGGGCCGACGATCGGGCCGACGGCCAGGCCACGGAAGCAGGCGCGCCAGGATCGGCGCCCGTCTGGCCGCCGCGGTCCTGGCAGCGATGTTCAGCCTGAGCTGGCTCACCGCGCCGGCCGAGGCCTCCGCAGCCACCACCCCCACCACCACCTCGGCGCCCCGGCTCATCACCGCACCGCCGCCGATGCCGGCGGCCGGGCCAGCGGGCTGGCGGTTCGTCGGGCAGGGGCCGGGCCAGACGATTCTCGCGGGCACCTCGGCACGGTGCCCGAGCCAACTGCGACGCTGGGACGGGGTCGCCGGGTTCCGCGTGACGGTGACGCTGTTCGACTGCCAGACGGCCCAGGACGCTGCGGTTGCGCTCTGGTCGCTGACGGTTCAGGCCGTCAACCACGCCCATTACACGCAGACGGAGCTTCCGGACCACTCGCTCCTGCTGGTCTGCGCCCAGAGCCGATCCGGCCCCTGCTCGCTGGACGCGTTGGCCCGGGGTCGGCTGCTCATCGTCGTCGGGGCCGCGGCGCCACCGGGCTCGACCCTCAACGAGGTGGACGTGGTCGAGCGGACGGCGGCGGCCCAGGCCCGGCTGACCCCGGGTCCGAACACCGACATCGTCTCGCAGTGGCGGGCGATCAGCTCCAAACGCGTCAACCAGACCCTCGCCGCGCTGCTGGTCGCCTACCTCACGATCATCGGTCCGTGGGCGATGGCTACCAGGCCGCTGCGCGGCGAACGGTACGGCGTCCGTGCCGGTGACAGTCGGTGGATCGACGTCACGCGACCCGCCAGCCGGCTGAAGCACTGGGTCCGGCTGCGTGCGACAGCGCGAGCCCTGTTCCTCCTTCTCGCCGCCGCGACCGCGGCCCCGGGCAGTATCAGTATCGGCTCAGTTCTGGGTCTCCTCGTGCTGGCGATCCTGGGGTGGATCCGGCCGTTGGGCAGGATCGGCGGCTGGCGGCCGGCCCGGGTACGCGGCCTGCGGGTCTTCGCGTCGCGCAGCGCCTGGATCAGCCTCGTGCTCGGGATCGTCAGCGTCGGCCTGCTCGCGGCGGCGGTGCTGGCGGTCCTGGTCCCGGTAGCGGCGCTCGCGTCGGGCATCTCCCAGTCGCCGCTGTTCGTGGACGGCTCGCTCGACCTGCGCTACGTCAACGTGGCCGGCCTCAATCCGGTGTTGCGGCTGTTCGTGTTCACGCTGACCCTGCCGCCGCAGTACGCTCTCGAGATCGCGCTGGCCACGGCCGTCGGGCTGGTGGCGGCCGCGACGCTGCTGCGCCGGGCCGGCCGGCGCTTCGCGCTTCCCTCGAAGCTTCACCTGCCGCCGCCGTACGTCCTGTATCTGCGGAACTTCAGTGACGACAAGCTCAAGATGTCCCCCAGCGCGATCGGGCGGACCAGCCTGGTGGAACGCCTCAACCCGTTCGCCCGCCAGCCGTTCGAGGAGATCCTCGCCCGCCACCTCAACCGGCTCGCGCCGGTCGTCACGGCCAAGCCGCCGGGCAGCCGCCTACCCACGATCGGCGCCGCGCGGCTGACCCTGCCCACCGGGAAGGACGGGGAGGCGTGGAAGGAGGTGGTCGAAAGGTACGCCGTCGCGGCGAGCGCCGTGGTGGTCGCCGCGACGCCCGAGGCCGTACAGCCCGGCCTGCGCTGGGAACTCGCTCTGCTCGACCGCGACCGCGCGATCGGGCCGGTACTCCTCGTCCTCGGCCCGCACCCCCGCAGGGACCTCGTCACCCGCTGGAGCCTGTTCGTGGCCGCAGCCCGGGTCTACCCCCGCTTCCGCGCGCTGGATTCCTACCGGGACGACGGTCACAGCGGAGCCATCGTCATGGTGCTCGACCCGGCGGTCGGCTGGGTGACGTGGGGCGCCGGGGCGCGCACGGAGTGGACGTACGCCGCCGCGCTGTCCTCCGCGATCGACTATGCCCGCGCCCTGGGCCCGGCATCGGGCCGGATCGCACCGGCCGCGTAGTGGTCGACGCCCCGTGGCGGCCCACGCCTGGCTGCCGCTAGGGAACATCTCTTCGCGGCAGGATGCCGGCCGCCCGCGCCAACTCCGGCAGGCGCTCGTCGAGGTTCTCCAGATTGATGCCGAGCACGGCGTCCCGGACCAGGCCGACGACGTCGCGCTCGCTCAGGCCGGCGGCGGCCAGCGCCTGCACGGCCGCCCCGTCCGGGTCGACCACAACCGCGAGGGCCAGTACTGCCGGCGGCACCGGCCCCAGCTCCCAGTGGGCCGCTATCAGGCCGGCGAGCCGCAGGGCACGCAGGCAGGTCCCGGTCAGCCGTGCACCGGCGTAGGCAAGGGCCGGCGCCGAATCCGCGTCGGCGACGTGGAGCCCTGCCAGGTAGTCGGGGTCAGCGGTGTCGATCCAGACACGCCGCCAGTCCGCGCCGTGGTCGACGGCGGGTAGCGCGAGGAGGACATCGCGGGTGTCGACCGGGCGTCCCTCGGTCCTGCTGGCCAGGTCGCGGAACACGTCGGTCACCGTGGATGCCACCGGCGCGCCGCGCAGCGGATCCCAGTCACACGACGCGCCGGGTGCCGTCCCCTCGCCGGCACGCGGGAGGGCGCCCCCGGGCCGCGTCGCCGCCGGTCCCGTCATCACCGGAGCCTCCGGCACCTCCGGCATCCCCGGTCCCGTCGGGGCCGCAGGGGCCTCGGTCAGTGCCAGGCGCGCGACCGCTGACCGGTCGTATCCCCGTTCGGCCAGGAGGAACTCGGCGGCGAGGCTCATCGCGACGGCGTAGGTCCACTCGGTGCGGCGGCGGGCGCCCCATACCCGCCAGGAGCCGTCGGCGGCCTGGACCGCCACCAGCGTCCCCGAGTAGACGACCTGCTCCAGCCGCTCCGGTGGCCCGGCGTGGCGAACGTAGTGAAGCAGCCCAGCCAGCCGAGGCTGCCCGGCGGCGGCGGTGAGGAACAGCCGCCACCGCGGGGTCAGGTCCTTGGCCGAAAGCGGCGGCACAACGAGGCACAGAGGCGCGTTGGCCGCCGCAGCGTCGAGCCGCGGCGCGGCGCGGTCCACCGCCGCGAGATGCTCCGACCCACCCACCAGGGCGACCACGGCCGCGCTCGGCTCCGTCGCCCGCTCGAACGGCGCGAACGGTCCCAGCCGCCCCAGCCACTGCTGTGCGAACGGGCGGAACGGGCGACGGCGCGGCCAGGCGAAGCGATCGACGAGCGGCGCGGCCACCACGCGGGCGGCGAGCCGGAACTCGTCCGGTGGCCAGAGCGCGCGGACGGGCGGCCCGAGCGACGGGCCCGACGCTCCACCAGCCGCAGTGCTCGGCACCGGCACCGCGGTCGGGACTGGCACCGCGGTCGGGGCTGGCACCGCGGTCGGGGCTGGCACCGCGGTCGAGGCTGGCACCGGCGGCGCGGCCAGGGCGATGCGGGCGGCCAGGCGCCGTGCCACGACCGCCGTGGCCAGGCACAGGGCTCCGGCGAGGGGTCCGGCGCTGGCGGCCCGCCCGATCGGCGCGAGCCAGAGCACCAGCGCGCACACTCGGCTCGTGCCTGAGGTCGCGTCCAGGTAGGTCGGGTCGAACCAGCCACCCCGGAGCATCGGCGCGTCCTCGAGCCCGCCGGTCGACAGCAGGTACTGCGCGACCAGGATGGTGAGTCCGGCGCCGAGGAGCACCGTGGCCGCGCTGGTCAGCGCCCGGTACCGGGCGTCCCGGCCGGGGAGTGTGCGGGTGGTCGCCCGCATCACCGCGGCGACGCGCGCCGTCCTCGGCGCCAACATGGCCGGCGGCGGCGCCCAGGCGACGATCGCGAGCACCGCCGCCGAGCACAGCGACCAGATCTGCACCCGCGCAGCGAGAACCATGCCCACGACCAGCACCACCGTCGCGGCGCGCGCGGCCACCCGCACGCGGCGCGCCCAGGCCAGGCGACGGGCGAGGCGAGTGACGTCGTACCAGCGCGGGTCGCCCCGCCGCGTCGCGTAGCGGCTTCGCCAGACCGCGTTGAACAGCGCATACGGTCGGAAGAACAGCGCCCACCAGCCGAGGGTCAGCAGGCCGGAGAGGAAGCCGGTCGACGAGTGCGGGTCTGGTGGGCCGCCCCGGTCCGGCGGATCGGGCAGGAGCGCGGACTGCTGTGCGGTCACCGTGTCCAGGACGGCGGTCGCGTCGAGGTGGGAGGTGTCCGCCAGCTCGACCGAGCTGAGCACAACGGTCCGACCTGATTCGAGGACCTCCCCGGTCAGCCTGGGCAGGCCGCGGTCGAGAGGCGGAATCAGGATCAGAACACGGTCGGCGTGCCGCTTCAGCCGAACAGGGTCGCGGTCAAACGGGCGCAGGAAGCGCCAGGCGTAGACCCCGGCGTCCGTCGCCGTCCGGCAGGTGACCACCCGCAATGACACGGTCACGCCGGTCGCGCGCCAGGCCCGCGCCGCCGCCGGGCATCCCGCGTCCACGCCCGGTACGGAGAGCCGGCCGGTCACGCGCGAGGCGAGCGTCCAGCTCCCCACGCCTTCGACCTGCGGCTGGTCGATCATCGCCGGTGTCGGGGACGACGTCCCCGTCGAGGCGGCGAGCGCGGGCGAGGCCGCCGCGGTGCTGGTCACCAGCATCACGCCGGCGACCGCACCAGCGACCAGAGACCAGCGACCAGGCCGTTTCGCCCTCGGCCGCGCGATACGAAAGAATTTTCCCCCCAGCACCTCGCCAGGATAGCCGGGGACGATCTTCCTCCCGACCGGGAGGGCCACCCCAGGCGACACCTGACGAGGCGCCACGGTTGCTGCTTTCCTAGCTAAGGTAATCCGGGGGGATTGCTTGACTACGGGGGCCGAGCAATGAAAAGCGTCATCGCCAGTACGATCTTCTTGTTTCCGTTCATCGCCATCGCGGTGTTCATCGCGGTCAGGGCCGTGCGCGCACGTCGGCGCAGGGAGACGTACGACCTGCCCCCGGCCTCACCGTCCTGGACCGACGTCGGTTCGGAGGTCGGCCGGATCCGGCGACGTTCGCTGGCGTGGGCGACGGTGGTGGTCACGCGCCGGACGATGGTCGGTGGCGGCGTTGTGGTCTTCGTGGCCGATTACTTCGGCGCGGCAGAAAACCTGACCGGCGACCGGAGCCCCAGCGGAGGCGTCCCGTTCTTCGCGACAGTCTGTGCGCTGATACTCGGCGGACTGGCGCTCACTCCGCTCTGCCGTGCTCTGCGAGACCCGCTCTACTCCGACGAGGTCTATGAGACCGACGAACGCCGGCCCAGCAGCGCCATCGGTCTTGGCCTGCGTTTCATCGCCAAGCTGTTGATCCTCCCAGCGGTCTTCACCGCCGCGGCGTTCCAGGTGGGTGACCTGATCACGCTCGGGAGTGTGGGCCAGAGCCAGGCCGACGGAGCCGGCCCCTCGCTCACCAGCGTGGCGGGCTCTTTTCTGCTGAGCGAGATTTTCCGCTATGGCCTGGCCGNAGCCATGCTCGCCCTGCTCGGAGCCGCCGCGGTTGCCCTCGACCGGCTCGGACTGCGCCTGCTGACCGAGGAGGCACAGACGTTGCTGCAGCGTGATCCGCGCCGACCGATCCTGTACCTGCGCAACTTCGGCGACGACGAATTCAGGATCGAGGCGGCCGGCCCCAGCAGGCGCGGCCTCGTGGGCAAGCTGGCCCTTCGCCGGACNCGACCGTTCGAGGAGACCTTCGCCTGGCGACTCAACCAGTACGGCCCGCTGATCGCCGCCAACGACCCGAACATCCGGCTTCGNACACTCGGTGCCGCCAAAATGCATCTCCCGCACGTCAACTGGAAGGATCAGGTCGAGGCCTACGCCGCGGACAGCCTGGCTGTCGTGATCTCCGCCACCCCGACAGAGATCAACTGCGGACTACTGTGGGAGCTCCGGATGATCGCGGAAAGACTGCCCCACCAGCGCGTCATCCTCCTGCTGCCACCTCGACGGAAACGGGAGAGCGAGCAGGGTTGGACCGCCTTCTGCAACGCGGTCTCCGGCTGGGCCTTCTTCGACGGAGCACGCGCGGCGAACCCGACCGGCGCCGCCCATCTGCTGGTGCACGTTCCTGGCGAGGGCTGGCGTGCCTGGGGCGCGGCCACCCGCACCGAATGGACCTATGTCCTTGCCGTGCGCGGCTGCCTGGACTACGCGACAAAGGCGTGGCAGCGGACGGCCCCCTGGCTCGCCGACGCCCGACCGGCGGCCGCGCGGCACCGGCCGATGGCGGCGACCGTCCGCGTCGGGCTGCGGTTCATGTACGCCGGAATCGTGTTGACTCTTCTCAACACCCTGGTCACCGTGCCCATGCTGAGCCGGAACTACGGCAACGCCGCGCTGCGCGAGGCAAGCCAGGACCCGATCGGTAACAGTGACCTCGTCGTCAGCCAGGCCGCNATGACAATCAGTTGGTTCGAGCTGGGCGGTCTCGCGGCGACGGCCGCGTGGACCTGGGTCGCGTTCCGTTGCCGGAAGGGAAACAACTGGGGCAGGGTCCTGGCCACCTGCGGCTGCCTGCTCGGCACCCTCTTCCTGCTGGCCAAGCTGCTCGGAGACACCCGCGCACACTCATGGGTCAGCTCCATAGACGCGGCGACGGCGCTGGCGGGTGTCACCGGGGTCGGGCTGATGTGGGCCGGGGATTCCGAACAGCACTTCGACTCGCCCACGCGGGCGACCGCGATGCCCGCGTCCGTGCGGACCGCGCTGCGGCTCATGTACCTCGGCATGGCTCTGACCCTGGCGGACGTCGTCGACATCGGGATCACCCGCTACTTCGGCTATCGCCACCTCGCCGGCCACAGCGACGCACTCACCGCCCAGGATGCGTACGCGCGCCTCGTCGGCGGTCTCGTGCTCCTGGTGGCCGGCGGCCTGATCTGCGAGGGTCTCTGGCTTTCGGCTGTGCTCGGATGCCGCCGAGGCGGTCACTGGGGGCGGATACTGGCCACCATCTACTTCGTTGTGGCGACCTTCGGCATCCTCATCAGACTGCTCGTCGAGACGACCCTCAGCGGCCGCCTGCTGGACCTGACCGTCCTCCTCGTCGCCGCGACCGCCCTCTGCCTGCTGTGGAGCAGACCATCGGGGCGCTACTTCCGCCCCCAACCCGGCCCCGCACTCGCCTACCCCGGCCCACCAACCTGGTACCCCTGACCGAGGCGGCGGTTCGGCTCCCTATGGCACGGTTGGAAACCCTGATCCGCACCGGACGGACCCGGCGGCGGGTCGTAGCGTCGGGGCACGCCGACCGTCGGCCGCGCGTGCNGCACCCGGCGCGGGGCGGCTCGCGGACGGCGCGCTGCCGCACGCCACCCGGCGAAGGGGTACACCGTGGGCCACGCTCTTCACCATGCCCTCGAGACGAGCGCCGACTACGACCTCGGCCTGACCGTGACGGCGGGCCGATGGCCGGCCGGCCTCGCCGGGCACCTGTATCTCATCGGCCCCGCCCAGCCGACCGAGGTCGGCTTCATGTTCGCCGGACCGGGGATTCTCACCCACGTCGATCTTGGCGCCCGGCACTGGCGGACGAGCCGGGTGCGCACCCCCGACCTGGCATTGTTCGCCGCTCTGCGCCAGGCCCTGCCGGCCGCGGACTTCGCCGCGCTCACCCTCGGTGCGCGGCCGTCGCTGACGAACGTCGCCCCGCACCTGTTCGGTGACCGGCTGATCCTCACCGGCATCAGCCAGCGCCCGGTCGAGGTCGACCCGATCACTCTCGACTTCCACAGCTTCCTCGGGGGCGTCGACGAGTATCCGGAGGTGGCGGCGCACCCGCTGTTCGCCGGGGTGCGGACGGCGGCCCATCCGGTCGAGGATCTCGACGAGGGCTGCATGTGGTGGTGCAATACGCGGCTGCGCCCGCAGGGCACGTCGACGACGGACGTCGAGGGCACGCTGTGGGTGGCGCGCTGGGACGGCGCCGGGGCGGTGGAGACGTGGTGCGTGCCCGGCGCGCATCTCGTGCAGGGCGTCCACGAGGTGACGGTGACGCAGGACTACGTCATCGTCACCGAGATCGGCTTCCAGCAGGAGCCGGGCAGCGTCGCCGGCCGCAACCGCACGAAGCCGCACCTGCCGTTCACCGACATCTACCTCGTCGCCAAACGGGACCTGACGGCGGCCCGGCGTGGCCGCACGGTCCCGGTGACCCACGCCCGCGTCCCCTACGAGTCGTTCCACCACTTCGCCGACTACCGTCAGGACGGCGACGACGTGACGCTGTACATCGCGCACTCCAACGGCTGGGACCTCAACTACAGCCTGGCCGCCACCGACCGGGTCTGGCGGTCGGGCGCCGCCCTCGCCCCGGGGCTGCACGGGTTCATCTCGGCGCCCGTCGACGCCTCGCCCGTCGGGCGCTACGTCATCGACGGTCGGACGGGCGAGGTCCGCGACAGCCGGCTGTTCCTGGCCCCGCACCAGCACTGGGCGACCCTGCTGTACGGCCGCGACCTGCGCCGCGGCGCGCTCGAACGAGGCCGGTACCTCTGGCAGGCGTACTGGGGATGCGACCCGGAGATGCTCGTCGACCGGATCGTCGACCTGTACGCCGCGCACCCCTGGCGCGTCGTCCCCGTGCACCGGCTGCCGTCCCAGGAGATCCCGTCCTCGCTGGTCTGCCTCGACGCGGAGGCGATGACGGAGCAGTCCTCCTGGTCGTTCCCCGCCGGCACGGTGGGCGAGTCGCCGGTGTACGTGCCCGATCCGGCGGGCGGCGCAGGCTGGGCGGTCATCGTCGTGCACCACGCCGACCGCAGTGAACTGCAGGTCTTCGACGCGCTGGCGCTGGGGGCCGGACCGGTGGCGATCGCCGGCGCACCCGGGCTGAAGCTCTCCGTCCAGTTCCACTCCGCCTACAGCCCGACGCTGCGTACGCGCCCGGCCGACTACCGGCGCTCCTTCGCCGATGACCTCGACCCGAGCTGGAGGGACCTGCCCGCGGCCGCCCGCACGGTGATCNCCCGGGTTCTCGAGCAGTACGGCTGAGGCACGACGAGGGAGCGAGGAAGCGAGGAAGCGATGTACGACGTGATCATCGTCGGGGCGCGCTGCGCGGGCTCGCCGCTGGCCATGCTGCTGGCCCGCCGCGGCCACCGGGTGNTGGTCGTGGACCGGGCCACCTTCCCGAGCGACACCGTGTCGACGCACTTCATCCACCAGACGGGCCTCGCCCGGCTGCGGGACTGGGGGCTGCTCGACCGCCTGCGGGCGACGGGGGTGCCGCCGGTGCGGCACATGACCTTCTCCTACGACGGCATCCACGCCGAGGGTTTCGCCGAGGCGATCGACGGCATCACCGAGGTCCTCTGCCCACGCCGCACGGTGCTCGACGCGCTGCTCGTCGACGCGGCCCGCGCGGCCGGGGCCGAGGTGATCGAGGGCTTCACCGTCACCGCCACGATCGTCGCCAACGGCCGGGTGGCGGGGATCCGGGGATACCACTCCGACGGCACCGAGCACGCCTTCGCCNGGCGGTTCGTCGTCGGCGCGGACGGTGTCGAATCGGCGATCGCCCGGCTGGTGGGCGCGGAGGTCTACCGCGACGTGCCCGCGAGCGGGTTCGTCTACTACTCCTACTTCGACGGCCTCGACTGGGGCTTCCACAACCGGACGGCGCACGGGCGGCAGTTCGCGAGCTGCCCCACCCACGACGGGCGCACCATGGTCGCGGTCATGCGCCGTCGGGACGCCTACGGCGAGTTCCGAGCCGACGTCGAGGGCAGCTTCCGGTCCGTGCTGGCCGCCGTCGTGCCCGAGTTCGGCGCGGACCTGCGGGCCGCCACGCGGACGGAACGCTTCCGAGGGCTGCGCTACGCCGACAGCTTCTACCGCCGGTCCCACGGACCCGGCTGGGCCCTGGTCGGCGACGCCGGCTACCACAAGGACCCGCTCACCGCCTGGGGCATCACCGACGCCTTCCGCCACGCCGAGCTGCTCGCCGAGGCCCTGCACCGAGGGCTGGCCGACGAGTCCCCGATCGACGGGGCCGTCGCGGACTACGCGTCACAACGCGACCGGGAAAGCGCGGGCACCTTCGCGTTCACCGTCGCCGTGGCGGCACTCACGCTGCCGCCGTTCCTGCACGCGGCGCTGTCCGCGGCGACGCGCAGCCCGGCCTACCGCGCGAAGTTCTTCGCCATGGTCGGCGGGGGCTACCCCGGCGAGGAGTTCTTCGCCCCCGATCGCCTCGCCGACCTCTACGAGGAGGTCGGCATGCCCCCCGCCCTGCGCCTGCTGCCCCCCGCTCCGGCGCCCGTCACCCCGTCCTGACCAAGCCACCCAGTCCTGACCAGCCACTCGGTCCTGACCGGCCATTCAGTCCTGACCAGCCATTCGGGAGCTGTCATGCCGCAGGTAAGCGATGAGCTCGTCACCGACCGGCCGATCGAGGCCGTGTTCGACTTCACCACGACGGCCGGGTACTGGCCGCGGTGGCACCCGACCGCCCGACGTGTCGCGGGGGAGGTCGACCGCCCGGCCCAACTCGGCGACCGAATCGGCGAGCAGGTCACTGTCGCCGGTGTCGACAACACCGTGACCTGGACGATCGTCGGCTGCGACCGTCCGCACCGGCTGGAGTTGACCACCAACGTCGACGCCGGCCGGGTGCGGATCGGCTACGACCTCGCCGTTCTGGCCGACGGACGGACCCGCTTTCGCCGGACGGTGGACTTCCCCGAGCTGGGCCCCGCGTTCGCCGAGGCGATGCGGGCGCAGTCCGTCGAGGGGCTCGCCAACCTCGCCCGCCTGCTGACCGAGGGCGCCGCCGACCCTGCCGCCGACCCCGTGGAATGACCCCGCCCGGCCGGCGCCTCCTCCGGTCCGCTCGGAACGCCCGCCGGCCGCCCGGCCGCCCTGGCTAGAGACGCGTCGCGGTCCGGACGAGGCCGGCGACGGCTCTGGAGCGGCTGTGCGGTGGCCACGCGATGACCGTCGTAACCGTCGGCGCGTCCAGCACCGGCACGGCGGCGAGGTCGCCGCGCAGGTGGGCTCGGCACGAGTCCGGCAGGATCGCGCACGCGCGACCGAGCGCGATGAGCTGCAGCAACTGCGTGTGGTCGCGAACCGGCGGACCGGGGCCGTCCGGGTACGCGCCGTCGAAGACGTTCCTCAACGCCGTCACCGTCCAGTACGCCGAGGAACTNCACGACACGAACATCCTGATCAACGCGGCGTGCCCCGGATTCACCGCGACCGGCCTCAACGGCTTCCGCGGCGTCCGCAGCCCGGAGCAGGGCGCGGCGATCGCGATCCGGCTCGCGACCCTGCCCGACGACGGCCCGACCGGCGGTTTCTTCGACGACGCGGGGGTGGTGCCCTGGTGACGTGCCCGGCTGCCCGCGATCAGCCCGCCGGGCCGTGGTCACGGATTACCGGTCCGGGCAAGCTCGGGGCGATGCCGGTTGATCCGCTGCCGCCGGCGGGCGAGGAGGACATCCGCGAGGGCGTCCGCGCGTTCCATGTCGTCGAGGGTGGCCCGGGATCGTCCCTCCACCTCGAGGATGGCGGCGAGGAGCTCCGCGGACAGTCTCATCCGCGCCGCCACCCGCGCCACGCTCGGCGGGAGGCCGCAGGACGCCCGGTCCGACAGCGGGCGNCCATCGCCGGGACCGACCACCTGCGACGGGATCCGACCGTCCGGCGTGACGCGACCCGTAGGACCGGCATGATCCGTAGGGGCGGCGTGACCCCTGGGCGCGAGGTGGCTCTTGGGCGCGATGCGACCCTCGGGGGCGAGGCGGGGCCGGACTCCGAAGAGATCGAACATACATTCGATTCTGGCGAAAGCGGATCGTCCTGTCAAGGTCGGCCGCCCCCGGGGTCGGGTCGTCAGCCGNCTGTGCGTCGTCCAGGACACCAGCTCGGACCGGGCGAGCTGCGCCGCTCGACCCTGCTCAGCTCGTCGTCGCGCCACCGGGCACGCGATCCCTGCGCCCACCAGGAACTGCACCCGGCTCGCCAGCAGCCGCAGCAGGTCGCCCGGCTCCCCGCCAGACGTGACGGCGATCACCNCAGGGCGATAGGTTGACGATGATCCAATTCTGCTCTGGAGGTTCCATGGCTACAGCCTTCGTCACCGGCGCGAGCCGGGGCATCGGCAAGGCGATCGCCCTGTCCCTGGCCGACGCCGGCTACGACCTGGCCGTCTCGGCCCGCACCGTCCAGCCGGGCGAGATCCGCGACAACGCGCTGACGGTGCACCACACCGATTCCCGACCCTTACCCGGCAGCCTGGCCGAGACCGCCGCCGAGGTCGAGGCCCGCGGTCGCGAGGCCCTGATCGTGCCGTGCGATCTGACCGACCGGGCGTCGGTCGAGGCGGCCGCGCGTCGCCTCCTCGACACCTGGGGCGGCGTCGACGTCATCGTCCACAACGGGCGTTACATCGGCCCCGGGATCATGGACGTCTTCCTCGACACCCCGCTCGAGGCCTACGAGAAGATGTTCGAGGCCCACTGCATCGCCCCGGTCATCCTCACCCGCGCGCTGCTGNCGGCGATGCTCGCCCGCGGCGGCGGGGCCGTCGTCACCATCACCTCCGGCGCAGCGTGGCTCGTCCCGCCCGCCCCGGCCGGGCAGGGCGGCTGGGGGCTGGCCTACGCCGTCGGCAAGGCGTCGGGAAACCCGCTGGTCGGGGTCCTGCACACCGAATACGCCGGGCGTGGGCTGCGCGTGTTCAACGTCGAGCCCGGCTTCGTCGCCACCGAGCGCAACGAGATCTCGGTACGCGACTACGGCCGGGAACTCGTCGGGGCCGCTCCCCCCTCGGCGATCGGCGCGACCGTGCGCTGGCTGCTGGACAGCCCCGACGCCGACTCCCTGCTGGGCACGACGATCGAGGCCCAGGACCTCTGCCGGGCCCGCGAGCTGCACCCCGCCTGGTAGACCGCGGCGGGGTTCCCGCCCGGCCGGGCGGGAACCCCGCGATCAGTCGATCAGCGGTGCGTCGATCGGCGCGAATCCATCGGCGATGTGTTCCGCGCGCCGGGCCGCCGCGCGGGACGAGCCGCCCAGAAGCACCGGCGGCCCCGGCTGCCGCACCGGCACGGGTGTCACCCGGACCGTGGTGCCGCGGCGGCACCGTACAGCTCCTGTGTCGAGCGCCCGAACTCGGCCGGCACCCGCATGTCGCACCGCAGGCCCACCCGCATCGGGTTTCGGGACGCAACGGCCGCAGCTGACGTCGTTGTCACGGTCACCTCAGTTGCTGGTCGTCGTGCGCGGGCAGCGGACCAGGCGGAAACCGGCGCGTCTCCGCCTTCGAGCGTGTCGACGCCTGACCTGTCTGACGACGGACCTGTCTGACGACGGACGTGTCTGACGACGGACGTGAATCCGGCGCAGGGGTGCCCCGCGGTCATTCGATGCGGCCGACCAGGGTGCCCACCGGGTAGGTCTCCTCCGGCACACCGAGGATCTCCAGCGTGCCCGCGGCGGGCGCCTCGATCTCGGTCTCGGTCTTGTCGGTCGCCAGGACGTAGAGCGGCTGGCCCGCCTCGACGGCGGCGCCGTCGTCGGCGAGCCATTCGCCGATGATGCCCTCGGTCATCGTCACTCCGAGCTGGGGAATGCGCAGTTCCTCCGCCACCGGGCGTGTCTCCTTCGACTGTTCGCGGCCCTCGGCCGGTGCCTGCTTTGGCGCATGGTTGGGCGCACGGTTGGGTGCAGGTATCCGTGCACGGTCCGGGGCACCGATCCGTGCACGGATCGCCGGCTCGGTCAGAGCGTGGATCGGATGGCCGCCGCGATCCGCGACCGGCTCGGGATGTAGGCCTCCTCGAGGGACCGCGCGTAGGGCACCGGCGTGTCGGGCGCGGTGACCCGGACGACGGGTGCCGCGAGCTGGCCGAACAGCTCGGCGTGGATCGTCGCGGAGAGCTCGGCGCCGAAGCCGTTGCGCCGCACCGCCTCGTGGACGATCACGGCCCGGCGGGTCCGGGCGACGGAGCCGAGCAGGGTCGCGGTGTCGAGTGGCTGCAGGGTGCGCAGGTCGATCACCTCGACTCCCACCCCCTCGCCCGCGAGCTGCTCGGCGACCGCCAGGCAGTCGGCCACCTGGCGTCCGTAGGTGATCACCGTGACGTCATCGCCCGCGCGGGCGATGTTCGCCTGGCCCAGCGGAACCCGGTAGTCCCCCTCGGGCACCGGGCCGCGGGCGGCGAAGTACAGCCCGGTCACCTCGACGAACACGCACGGGTCGTCGTCGAAGATGGAAGACAGCAGCAGGCCCTTGGCGTCCGCCGGGTTGCTCGGCACCACCACCTTGAGCCCGGCCGCGTGCACGAGCTGGGCCTCGAGCATGTCCGAGTGCTGCGCGCCGAAGCCGCCGCCCGCGCCGGTGGCGGTGCGCACGGTCAGCGGCACCGGGGTCCGGCCGCCGGACATGTAGCGCAGCTTCGCGGCGTGGTTGACGAGCTGGTCCATGCAGACGTGCACGAAGTTCATCAGCATGATCTCGGCGACCGGCCGCAGGCCCGAGATGGCCGCACCGATGGCCGCGCCCATGATGGCCTGCTCGGAGATGGGGGTCATGCGCACCCGGTGCGCGCCGTGCTTCACGCCCAGGCCCTTGTGGACGCCGAACCCCCCGCCGNCGGGCTCCTGGATGTCCTCCCCGAGCGCGAAGACCGCCGGGTCGGTNCTCAGNGCGACGTCGAGGGCCTCGTTGATGGCCTGCACCATGCCGAGCGTGCGGGCCGTCTCGGGCGTCGCCGTCCCTGCGGTCGTCATGCCGTCACTCCGTCCTGCGCGGTGTCCGCGTACACGTCGGTGGTCAGTTCGCTCACCGCGGGCAGCTCGGCGGTCCGCGCGAACTCCCAGGCGTCCGCCACCTCGTCCGCGGCGGCGCGTTCGACCGCGGCGAGCTCGTCCTCGCCGACGTGGACGGCGAGCTGCGCCCGAAAGCGGACCAGCGGGTCGGCGGCGATGGCGGCCCGCAGTTCCTCCGCGGGCATGTAGACCTGCTGGTCGCCCATGATGTGGCCGCAGAACCGGAAGGTCATCGCCTCCAGCAGCGTCGGGCCGCCGCCGGACCTGGCCCGCTCGACCGCGGCGCCGGCGGCGTTGTACAGCTCGATCGGATTGTTGCCGTCCACCGTGACCCCGGGAACGGAATACNCGGCCGCCCTTTTCGCGATCCGGTCGACCGACGTTCCCTCGCGCAGCGGGGTGTATTCGGCGTACTGGTTGTTCTGGCAGACGAAGATGACGGGCAGGCGCCAGATCGACGCCAGATTCAACGATTCGTGAAAGGCACCGATGTTGGACGCACCGTCGCCGAAGTTGACCACGGTGACCTGGTCGGTGCCGCGAAGCTGGGCCGACAGGCCCAGCCCGTTGGCTATCGGCAGGCCCGACCCGACGACGCCGGTGGTCACCATGAGCCCGTACTCGGGCGCGGTGACGTGCATCGGGCCGCCCTTGCCCGCGCAGGTGCCGGCCGCCTTGCCGAGGTACTCGGCCCACAGCTCGCGCAGCGGCACACCCTTGGCGATCTGGTCGTGCAACCCGCGGTAGGTGGTGACGACGTAGTCGTCGCGACGCAGGTGGGCGGCGACGGACGCGGCGGCGAACTCCTGCCCGCGCGGCGAGTAGTACATGCCCCCGATTGCGCCGCTGGTCATCAGGGAGCGGTACTTCTCGTCGAACCGCGCGATCCGGGTGGCGGTGCGGAACAGGCCGAGCTGGACGTCGATCCCCGGCGACGCGGAGAAGTCGACCGCGTCGGCGGAGTCCGGGGGTGCCGAGATGCTCACGTGAGCTCCCCTTGCCTGGAGTGAACGGCGTGGCCGGGACGGCCGGCTTGACTGGAATGGCCGCCGGCTTGCGCGGAGTGGCCCGACTGCGTGGAATGGACGGCTTGACCGAAATGGCCGGCTCTGCCCGCCGCATGTGCACCGGCGCGCCGGCCCGAGAAGACGGCGTCGGCGAGGGAGAGCCCGGACACGTAGCTGTTGCTGCACAGGCCGACCGCCGCCCGACCGCCGGCGTACAGGCCGGGCACGATCGATGCGTCGCGGCGCAGAACCGCGCCGCTGTCCCCGTCGACCACCAAGCCGCCGAGGGTGATGAACGGGAACGGGTAGAGCGACGACGTGCGGGCCGAGACGTCCACCGCGTAGTAGGGGCCGTCGCCGATCGCACGGTGGAACTCGCCGGTCTTGCCGAACCGGTCCGGCAGGCCGGCCGCCGCCGTGTCGTTGTACTCCCGGACCGTCTTGTCCAGACCAGCCGGGTCGATGCCCACCCGGCGGGCCAGCTCGCCGAGAGTCGCGGCGCGCCGGTGGCCGGCGGGGCCGAACAGGTAGGCCAGTTGGGGGAGGTGGAAGAACGCCGACTGCGTGCGGATCTGGCCCCGGGCCCGACGCCACGTCTCGGCGTCGACGATGAGGTAGCCGCGGGCGTGCTGCTCCTCGACGAGGGGCGCCGAGAAGGTCGCGCCGTAGAGCTGCTCGTTGGCGAAGCGGTCGCCCTGGTCGTTCACGGCGATCCCGCGCATGAAGTCCGAGGGCGGGGAGAGGAACCGCCAGCCGGACATCTTCTCCAGGTGCGAGGTGGCGGCGTCCACCGTGGCGGCGAGGTCGAGGGCGGCCCCGGTGTCGCCGGCCGTGCCGAGCGCCGTCAGCCCAGCCCAGGCGGGGGCGTGGCGCGCGACGAGCTCCCGGTTGAAGCCGTGCCCGCCGGTGGTCAGCACCACCCCGCCGGTCGCCCGGACCCGCCGGGGCACCGAACGCCGGCGGGCGGCGGCGACCCCGACCGCGCCGAGTCGGGCCCCGAGCGCCGGATTCCACACGTGGGCCTTCGCCGCGAGCTCCGTGTACGTCCGGTGCCATCCGCCCGGTTGGCGTCCCGGCGGTGGCGCGTCGTAGTCGACGCCGACCACGCGGCCGTTCTCCACGACGAGGCCGCGGGCCTCGGCGAGCGGGCGAAACGTGACTCCCAGGCGCAGCGCCGAATCCCGCAGCCGGCCGTAGAAGGTCGCCCCCGAGAAGTTCTTCGCGTGGGTACGGTGCCCCCGCGGCGCCGGGGGCGCGACGTCGGCGTAGCCGGAGGCCAGTTCGTTGCCGGAGTAGTAGAGGTAATGCCGGTTCGTCGGGTAGGACGTCTTGTAGGGGCACAGGCTGCCCTCGAACTCGACCCCCTGCCGGCCGAGCCATTCGACCATCTCCCGGCTGCCCTCGACGAACTGGCGCAGCGTTTCGGCGGAGACGGCGTCGCCGACCTCCAGGCGGAGGTACTCGTACATGCCCTCGACCGTATCGGTGACCCCGGCCTGGGTCTGCTGGGCCGTGCCACCGCCGGCGTAGACGACGCCGCCCGAGTGCACCGTCGAACCGCCGCCGTAGAAACGGTCCAGGACGACGACGGAGGCGCCGCGCTCGGCGGCCGCGATCGCCGCGCACGCCCCCGCCCCGCCGAACCCGACCACGACCACGTCAAACGTCTCGGCGGCTTTCTGTGCGGCAGTCTCGGCGGCTTTCTCGGCGGCTGTCTCGCCGGCGGCTGTCTCGGAACCAGCGGTCGCGGACAAGCGGGCCGGTTCGGCTAAGTGGGCCGGTTCAGATAAGTGGGTCGGCTCAGCTAAGTGGGCCGGTTCAGATGAATCCATGGATGCTCGCTCCTCGGTTCCGGAGCACTCCCTCGGTGAGCTCCGGCACGACTGTCAGGGATTCAGGCTTTCCGGTTCGGGGAGGGTGGCCGCGGTCCGCGCCGGTGCCACCACGGAACCGTCGTCCGGGGCGTCCTGGGAATTCGGTCGGACGCCCCGTTTCTCGACCGTCACGTCGCCGGTGACGGTGAGCCGGCAGGCCAGCCTGGTGTCGCGGCTGGACCGCCTGCCGTGTCGGCTGGCGAGNTGGCGCAGTACACCCTGCTCGACGGAATCCGGCGGGACGAGGTTCTGGTGGCCGTCGATGACCCGCAGCGCGCAGGCGGTGCACCGGGCCTGGCCGTAGCAGATCGTCGGCCAGGTCAGGTCCGTGCGCAGCGCGGCGGCGAAGACGGTCTCCCCCACCCCGACCTGCAGGTCGATCCCGGCGGGCTCGACCCGGACCCGCGACGGGCGACGCGTCATCGGGACAGGTATTCGTCGATCACCCGATGGCTGTTCACGATCATCGACTCGTACCGGCCGGAGAGGACCAGGTCGCGCATACCCTGGGTGTGCACGCCCTTCTGCTGGGCCGAGATGTTCTGGAAGTCCTCCTTGAAGATCTGCGGCCAGTCCTCGATCGCGATCGGGCCTTCGAGAACCGGCGGGTCGGGCTCGTCGTCGCCGTCGGCGGGAATCTGGACCGCCCACACCTCGAACAGGCAGGACTCGGGATCGTCCCCGTTCGGCCGCACCCGGTAGATGATGGAGTTCCCGTACGCGGGGAGCACCGTCATGTTCGGGAAGATGTGCGCGTAGCCGGTGGTGTCGGTGGCCGGCGGCGGGAGCGGGATGCCGGCGCCGGCGGCATACTCGTAGAGCGCCCCGAAGAAGGCCATGGGGTACTCGTCCGGGTCGATGTCGCGTTTCGCCAGGCTCTGCTGGAGAAACATCTCCCGATCGGTCGCGTACGCGTCGGTCCCGACGTACAGCGCATTGTTGAACTGGGTGAAGTAGTCGGCCACGGACATGCCGGGGACGGGCACCGAACCGTCACTGGGCCGCAGGTGCGCATGCCCGCCGGCGAAGCACTNGAAGTTGCCGCCGAGCACGTCGATGTCGTAGTCGTCGTCCGCCGCGCCCATGCTCAGCGACGGATGCGCCTGCATGATGTGGTAGGCCTCCATGAAGGCCTCCTGCGCCATCTTCCAGTTCGCCGGAAGAACGAGGTGGCGCCACCAGCGGACCCGCATCCGTTCGAACCCGATCGGGGCCAGGGTCGACGCGATTCCGGCCATCGCCGTGGCCAGCGGAGGGGCCGCGGGATCCATGTTGATGAAGACCAGCCCGAACATGGTCCCGACCTGGCACTCGCGCAGGCGCAGGGAGTCGGGGGCGAGGCAGTCCGGCGCGAAACCGCGTCGCGCGTAGACGTAGGAGCTCGACCCGTCCAGATTCCACCGCCAGCCGTGGTAGGGGCACACGATCTGGCCACCGTGGAACGTGCCGGTGCCGTTTCCCAGCGCGGTCGCCCGGTGCCGGCAGGCGTTGAAGTACGCCTTCACGGTGTCGGCGCTCTCCCGCACGATGAGGATGGACTGGTCGTTGATGCGGTATTCGGTGAAGTCACCGGGGCGTAATATCTCGTCGAGTCGGCAGGCGAACTGCCAGGCGTGNGGCCACAGCTTCTCCTTCTCCCGCCGAGCGAATTCCCGGTCGAAGTACCGCTCGACCGGTACGCGTGAGGGATCGGTGATCGCGTGGGGGAAGGCCGGCGCCGCCCGCCCGGGAGCCTCCGGTTCGGCGTGGATGGTCAACTCATCTCCTCCTTCGAGGGCGCGCCCGCTGCGGTGCGCGTCCGGTCCCCCGGCGCGCCACATCCGGCGACATCGTTCGGCAACTGCGAGGAAGTAAATGAACAGTTACTTACTTTAAGATGTGACGCAGCTCATGTCAACGGTCGAACGGCGATGGATCGGCAGGAATCGGCCACGTCGGCGGCGCGACCCGCCCGACACCCGCGGCGCGGAACTCGCGGCGCGGAACTCGCGGCGCGGAACTCGCGGCGCGGAACTCGCGGCGCGGAACTCGCGGCGCGGAACTCGCGGCGCGGAACTCGCGGCGCGGAACTCGCGGCGCGGAACTCGCGACAGGCTCGCGGGCCCGGCGCAGGTGCTGATGCGGCACCGCGTGGAGGCCGACGCGAAGCCGCGCGGGTACCGACGCGGGGCGCCGGCCGGTGCCGATGCGGGACGCGGGCCGGTGCCGATGCGGGGCGCGGGCGGGTTCGCGCTGGGCGAGCGGGTCCCCGCCGGGTGGGGGCGGGCTCAGGAGCCGACCGGGAACCCCTGGGCGAGCAGCGACTCGGTCAGTCGGATGGCCGCCCGATGCCGGTCGGCCGTGGCGGTCACCGACAGATGAGTCAACCCCCAGCTCACCGAGGTGAGCAGGTCGACCATGGCCTGGACGGAGGTGCCGCCGGGCAGCTCACCGACCTCGACCGCCTCGACGACCAGCCGGCGGTAGAGCGTCTCCTCGGTGTGGCGGCGGTATCCCACCGCGGCCGCGAACTCCGGGGAATGGGTCGACTCGAACAGCAGGCTCGCCTCGAAACGGGTCATCGCGGGGTGATCCGCCATGCATGCGAGGGCCTCCTCCAGCAACGCGACCAGCCGGGCCCGGAAGCCCTCGACGGAGAAGGCCGCCGCCTCCAGCCGCCCCACCACGTCCGCGAAGACGTCGTCGAGTGCCTGGAGGACCAGGTCCGCCTTGGACGGGAAGTNCCGGTAGATCGCCGCGCTCGTCAGATCCGCCTGCTCGGCGATGGACTTCATCGTCGCCCTCGAATACCCCACCTCGGCCACATGCGTCATCGCCGCGAGCAGAATGCGCCGCCGGGTGCGCTCGGCGTCGGCGTTCACCGGGCGGCCGAGGCGGGCCGACGACTTCATCCGACGCTCCTCCAGGTCGNCCCGCCGGGCCGAGGTCGCCACCGCCCGGTGTGGTGCGGGCCAACCCCGAGTATCCCCGGCGTGCACCGGCCCGCGTTCGCGCCTCGGGACGTGGGACGTGGGACGTCGCTCACCGCACAGACCGTCCGCGACTTCTACGAGGACCTCGACGCATCCAGCCGGATGTGATCCCTCCCCAGGGGTCGATCGTGGCCGGAGCAGCGGATGCGAAAAGTGATCGCTTGTATACGATGCGTTAATGACATTGGATGCGCACCAAGCAGCCCCTGGCCGGACGGGAGACGAAGCGATCATCGGAGCAGGCGACGCACGCGCAGAGAAGGCACGACGACGTCCGGCGCCGATGGGGTTCGACCTCGGCCTGTTCCTGCTGCGCCTGACCGTCGGCGTCACCATGGCCGGCCACGGCACCCAGAAGCTGTTCGGCTGGTTCGGCGGCGGCGNCCTCGACAGCACTGCGGCGTTCTTCACCAGCGCCGGTTACCCGTCGGGCCGGGCCTTCGCCGTCGTCGCCGGGCTCACCGAGACCCTCGGCGGAATCGGCCTGGCCCTCGGCCTGCTCACCCCGCTCGCCGCCGCCGCGCTCCTCGGCACGCTCATCAACGCCATGGCGACCCGCTGGGGCGGCGGCTTCTTCGTACCGGACGGCATCGAGTACGAGATCCTGATCGCCATGGCCGCCCTGTCCCTCGCCCTGACCGGCCCGGGTCGCCTCTCGGTCGACGCCCGGTTGCCCGTCCTGCGCGACAACCGCCTCGACGTCGCCGTCGGCGCCGTCGCCTTGGGCGGCGTGACCGCAGCCGTCGTACTGCTCATCCGCGGCTGAGCGGGTCGGCGACCGTCGGGGTTTCGCCCGGGGCTGACCGGGGATCGTCGACTGTGACGTCCCGGCGGCGGCACCGCGCGGACAACCGCCGGATGAGGGCCGGATGAGGGGCGCGTACCGGGCATCCGCGACAGCCACGGGTTGGGCGTGGGTCGTGGCGGCCGNCCGGCAAGGCGATGCGGACCGCAGACCGGCCGGCCGTCCCCGCGCGGACGACCGCCCTCCCCCGAAGCCGACCGTCCTCGCCATTTTCACATCCCGATCATGTACCGCCCCGCAGACACACTCCCATTCCCGGATGCGCAACGGCGACTCTGCTCGGAAGAATACTCTTGCATCATCACACCGCGTCCCACGTTTCTTGGTTGATCGCAGGCCGGGGTGACAGATGCTTGTCGCGGGACCTTTCGTTTGTTCCACGCGTTTATCCGTTTGTGGATGTCGGCTTCGAGTTCGACGACACGGCGATGGGTGGAACGGCGCAGCTTGCGGGTGGTCAGTTCAGCGAACCAGCGCTCGACGAGGTTCATCCACGACGCCGAGGTCGGGGCGAGGCGCAGGTGGAGCCGCGGGTAGCGCAGCAGCCAGTTCTTCACTGCCGGGGTCTTGCGGGTGGCGTAGTTGTCCAAGATCAGGCGCAGGTCGTAGCCGACCGGGACCGAGGAGTCGATCAGCTTGAGGAAACGCAGGACCTCCGGGTGGCGGTGCCGCCGGTAGGTCTGGGCGATCACTGACCCCGACACCGGATCGAGGGCGGTCAACAGGCTGGTCGTGCCGCGCCGAACGTAGCCATGGGTCATCCGCGCCAGCGTGCCCGGCATCATCGGCAGCACCGGTGCGGGCGGGGCGGGCGGGTCGGCGGCCACCGCACGGACCGACGGTTCCGGAGTCGCCCGTCTTGCCTCGCTCGCCGGTGTCCGCTAACGTACAACTCAATGGTTGTAGATCAGGGCCCCGTCGAGCACGCCGATCGCCTCTTCCATGCCCTGGCCGACGCGACGAGGCGCGAGATCGTGGCGCTCACCCTGACCGGTGAGCATTCGGTCTCCGAGCTCGCCCGGCGGTTCCCGATGAGCTTCGCGGCCGTTCAGAAGCACGTGGCGGTACTGGAGGGCGCCGGGCTGGTCACGAAGCGACGGCAGGGTCGGGAGCAGCGCGTGCGGGGCAACGCGGACGCACTGCGCGAGGTTCATCGGCTGCTGGACGAGCTCGCGGCTCTGTGGCGGGGACGCATCGACCGGATGGCCGCGATCCTCGCCGAACCCGACCCGTTCGACAGCGACCCATCCGATAGCGACATGGCAGGCAGCGACAGGGCAGGCAGCGACACAGCCAGCAGCGACACGGCAGACGGCAGGCCAGCAGACAANGAACGAGCAGACGGCGAGGAGCGACGCGCATGACCGTGATCGACGTGAAGAAGGATCCTGAGGCCCTCAGTCTCGCCATCAGCTCCAGGTTCGAGGCGCCGCCGCAGCGAGTGTGGCGGATCTGGGCCGACCCGCGCCAGCTCGAGCGGTGGTGGGGGCCGCCGACGTACCCGGCGACCGTCGTCGACCACGACCTGGCTCCCGGCGGCTCGGTCACGTACTTCATGACCGGGCCGGAGGGAGACAAGCATTATGGCTGGTGGCGCGTCCGGACGGTCGACGTCCCGCACCGGCTGGAGTTCGAGGACGGCTTCGCCGACGACTCGGGCCGCCCCAACCTCGACCTGCCCACCACGATCGTTCGCGTCCAGCTCACCGCGGACGGCGAGTCGGCGACCGTGATGACGATCGAGAGCACCTTCCCCTCGTCCGAGGCGATGGAGCAGATGGTGTCCATGGGCATGGTCGAGGGCATGTCCGAGGCCCTGGGACAGATCGAGGCCCTGCTGGCCGGAGCCCCGGCCTGACCGCGTGCCCTGACCGCGTGCCCTGACCGCGTGCCCTGACCGCGTGCCCTGCGCGCGGCCGTAGCCTCGCCGGCGACGACGAGGCTCCCGGGCGTCGGGCCCGGCCCGCCTGCCGAGATCACCCTCCGGCACGTCCCGCCGGCATGGACGATCAGCCGCCGACCGACGCCTTGGGCCTGGCTTCAGCGTCGGAGGTCTGTTCGGACTCGCCGCCGGTGTCCTCGTCCGAGGGCCCGGGTGTCGCGCCCGCGGGCCGCCCGGCGTCGCCGCGGCCCGAGTCGGCCGCGTCGTCGGCGTCCCGCGTGCCCTCGGACTCCTCCGCGCCCTGTTCTCCTTCGTCGGGCTGTTGGACGACCTCGCCGTCGCGGATCACACCCCGCCACGAACCGCTCGCCTCACCCTGCATCGTGATGTAGCGGCGGAAATGCTTGAGATCGAGCCGGGCCCGTCGACCACCGGCCCGCCAGATATTACCGATCTTCTCCATGAGTCCGGACGGATAGTATTCCATGGCCAGCAGCACCCGGGTCAGGTCGTCGGCAAGCGGGTGGAACGTGACGGCTCCCTTGGTGGAGCCCTTCGGGCCCTCTGAGGTCCACACGATCCGCCGGTCCGGTATCTGCTCCTGGACCTTGGCCGCCCAGGTCCGGCGGGATTTGAAGACCTTGACCCGCCAGTTCTGCTCGGTCTCGCTCTTCGCGTCCACCGCCTCGACACCCTTCATGAAGCGGGAGAACTGCGGGTACTGCGTCCACTGGTCATACGCCACGGAGACCGGCACCCCGACGTCGATCGTCTCCTCGATGTTCGTGGCCTTCGGCGGCCCACCCTTTCCACCGGACCCCTTGCCACCGAGATGCAGCACCGACGTGACCTTGTCCTTCGCCGCCGAGGCCGCCGTCGCGAACGCGGCCCGCAGCGGCGACTTCCCACTGGCCAGCTGCTGGGAACCAGCCTTGAGCGCGGAGACCGCACCACCCTGGTCGGCGAGCACGTTCAGCTTTTCCGTACTCGACGTGAGCCGCTCCGTCGTCTTCCCGACCAGCTGGGCACCCCGCGCCTTCGCCAGGTTCTTCGCCTGGTCGACCAGGTTCTTCGTCGCCGGGTTCTCGCGCAGGGCGCCGATGATGCCCGTCTGCTTCGCAGTCGTCTGCGTCATGTCCCCTCCTCGTCGATCTGCCGTCACTCGGCTTCCGCCATGAGAGGGCGACGACGAGCGCCGCGATCGGGTGCGGGGGCACGGCCGGCGGGGCGGCGGCCCTCATCACCGTCGTCGGGCCCCTGTTCCTCGGTCTCCGCCTCCTCCTGCTCCGCTTCCGCCGGCCCCTGGTCGGATTCCTCGGTCTGATCGCCGGGGCCGCTGTCCGCCTGATCACTGGTGGTCCCGTCCGCCTGATCGCCGGGGCCGCCGTCCGTCTCCTGTCCCGCGGGTGCCTGCTCGTCGGTCTTTCCGCCGGCGCCGGGCACTGTCTTCAGGACGTCGCTCACGGCTCCGGCCGCCGCCTTCGCGGTGGTGCCGCCCTTCTCCGTGAGGGTCTCCGTGAACTGCTGGGTACGTTGTTGCAGGTTCTCGGTGAGACGCTCGACCTGGGCCTCGTACACCGACAGGGCGGCGCGCCGGCTGGCCTCCACGACCGGCCCGCGCACCTGGGCGAGCAGCTGCTCGCCCTGGGGGGACTTCAGCAGCTTCACGGCCTGATCCCGCAGGACATCCTTGGGATCGTGATTGCGTCCGGTGAGCCAGAGCGCCACGCCGATGGCCGCCTTCGCCTTCTTGGTCCGGCCGAGGACGTAGCCACCGACGAGCGCCGCGGCGATCTTCGCATTGCTCACGGTTGGTCATCTCCCTTGCGTTCGTCCCCCTCCGGTCCCCAGCCCCAGCGGCCGGTGCCCGCAAACGAGTCGGCGGGTCCTGCCGCTGAAGCCCGGGTGATGGTGGGGATTTCTATGAAATCGATGGCGGGCAACGGCCCGACGTACTCGATCGAGAGCTCCGGTCGGGCCCGACGCAGCCGCGCGACCGCGGCGTCGAAGGTCTCGATGTCGTCGGCGGCCAGCAGAAAGGCCCAGCTGAGCACGGGATCCTCCGCCCCGCCGTGTCGCCGTCTCGGCCGATCGGAGCGGGCCAGCGGCNGCAGCTCACTGAGGATCTCGTCGGCCTGCCGCTGCCGCCGCTGCACGACCAGCTCGGCGATCTCCTGCCCGAACCTGATCCGCTCGTCCAGATCGTCCGGTGGCGGATACGCGGCCGCCGGCGACCCGGGGAGCACCGCCTGCAACGCGGACTGCTCGTCCTCGTCCACGTCAAGACGCAGTTCCACGAGACCATCGACGGCGTCGAGCCGCTCCGGCATCACCTCGACCAGCGGCGCGAGGACCTCCTCGCGCACGGCATCCTCGTCGGGAGCGACCGTGCCGAACCGCAGGGGCANCACGGGGCCTCGCGCCAGCAGCCGCTGCAGGATGTCCAGATGGTGCACCGCCTCCTGGTCGCCGAGGACCCCGACGTCGGCGGTGCAGCTCACCGCGGCCGACAACGGCCCGAACCGCACCAGATGCACCGGTTCCGGGGGGTGTCCAAGGCCGGGCGGGGCGGGTTCGGGAGCCGGATGCCCCGCTCGCGTGACGCCATACACGATGACGGGCATGGCCCTCACTCCTTCTTGCCGCCGCGGCGCTCTGCCGGGGCCTCGCGACCTGCCGGCAGGTCCCGCCCGCGACGTTCCTCGGCGGGCGCGCCGCGCAGAGCGTCGACCACGTCCTCGGCCGTGTCCTTGAGTCCAGCGAGTGCTCCGCTCGTCTTGTGCCGAGCGGTGCCCTCGGTGACCTCGTGCATGAGCCCGGGAAGTCCGGCGACCTGCTCCCTGGGCTGCAGATCGAGCCGGTTCACCGCTTCCGCGAACCGCAGGTAGGTATCGACGCTGGCGATGACGATCCGCGCGTCGATCGTGAGGATCTCGATTCCCACCAGCGCGACGCGAACGTAGGCGTCGATGACGATCCCCTTGTCGAGAACCACGTCGAGGACGTCGGCAAGACTGCTCGGCTGGGGAGCTCGATTGATCGGANGACTGGCAACGGTCATGGCGCTGACCTCGCCTTCTGACAGGATTGCTGGTCGGCGCAGGATCGGGCGGAGCGCCGCGTGGGTGCCATCGGCCCGCGGTCCGGGACCGCCTCGGAGCCGGTCTCGACGAGGCGACGCGCCCGGGCGACGGCGTCGTCGGCCTCCCGCTGGGTGACACCGAGCGAGGTGNGGACCCGCTCGAGGCTGTGCCGGATCTCGATCAGTGCCTGGCCCAGGTCGTCGAGCTGCTGCACCGTCAGCTCGCCGCCGTCCATCCGGCGGATCGCCTGGCGTTCCAGGACCTCGCGCAGCAGTTCGAGGACGACCACGACGAGCTGTCCCAGACCTCGACCGACCTGGTCCGGGTCGGCGTTGAGGCGCAACGGGCGACCGGCACCGCCGGAACCACTCATTCCGCCACCTCCCCAGCACCCTCCACGGCCGTCTGGATGCCGACGAGGAGCAGCCGCAGATCGAGCCGGATCAGGTCGACCCCGGCCAGGGCGATCACGACGTCTCCACTGATCACGACACCGCGATCCACGAGCCGGTCCAACAGGTCTGCGAGCGGCTGGGCCGCAGAGCAGGGCGTGCCGGCGGTGGCCGGGGNGCGGGGNCGGACCAGACCGGCGACACCGGCCCGGCCCCGGGGAACGGGCCCGCCGCCCGGCTCGCACCTCCGACCCGACTCAGCCATCCCCATCACCACCATCCCCACCACCGCCGCCATCCGCACCACCGCCGAGGGTGACGTGCACGAAGGAGTACGGCGGCCAGGGCCCCGTGATCTCGGCGTCGAGACCGGCCTGCGTCAGTCGCCGCACCAGCGTCCGCGCCGCCGCGAGGAACTCCTCGTCGGCCGAGCGCGGCACGAGGTACGCGCAGTCGAGCATCCGCCCGACCCGGCCGCCCCGGCGTCGCGCGGTGTCCCGGGCGAAGGCGGTCAGTTCCTCGTCCGCCTGTTCGATCAGCGTGCCGAGTTCTTCCCGGCGTGCCTCCTGCGCCCGGATCTCCCGGCGCCGGGCCGTAAGATAGGCCGTCCCCGATCCCGGCGCGAGTCCCGCCACCTCCACCGGAAGATCGATGGGCTGGTCGAGAGGCGCCGCGTCGGCCACCGGCTGAGGCGCGTCGACCCGTAGGCCCCATTCCCTCGTGTCCTGAACCTGGGCCAGCGTGCGGGAAAGCNTCTGCTCCGGATCATCGAGCACCGCGTAGGCGTGCTCCGCGTCCGGCAGGACCGTGCCGAAACGCAGCGGGAGCACCCCACCGCGTTCCGCCAACGCCCGCAGCACCTGATCGTGCCGGCGGGCAAGGTCCGCAAGCCGTCCCGTCTCCGAGACGTCCTCCTCAAGGTCACGCAGCAGGGCGAGCTCGATGTCGGAGACCACCAGGGCCACCGGCGGGCGAACCACGGCGCGCACCTCGGTCCCGGCCACCAGACCTTCGAGATCGGACACGTGCCGGCTCTGCTCCGGGACGATCCCGTAGGCGTACAGCCCGTGGTCTACGTCGACGCCGCAACCGCGCCCGCGAGACCCGCCCGTGGATGCGGCCGCAGTCCCCTCACCGCCCGGGACCGCGAGGTCTCCTGACACGCGGTCGTCTGACACGCGGTCGTCTGACACGCGGTCGTCTGACACGCGGTCGTCTGACACGCGGTCGTCGGTGGGGACCTCGGCCTCCCGCACGAGCCCGCGCTCACCCGGCAGCCCCTCGTCGGGCTTCGGCGGCGCCTCGCCCGGCAGCCCTTCGCCCCACAGCCCTTCCGCGAGGGCCGTCCACCCCTGCGCGAGTCCCGGCACCCCCGCGTCGAACACGACCCGCGTGATCTCCTGCGCCAGGCGCTGCGCGACCTGGCGCCGGGCCACACTGCGCGCCTCGGAGACGGCTTCCTCGAGCACGCCGGGTGCGAGCTGTCGGGCAAGGGCGGCGAGGCTGTCAGCGTCGCTCGCCGCGGGCATGGCGGCTCTCCCCCCTCGTCGCGTCCGGCGCTCCTGCGCTCACCGCTCCTCCGCTTGCCACGGAATCGGCCCAGGGCAGATACGGCCGTCGAGAGGCGGCGGCGACCGGGGCAGAGGCCGCCCATCGCCGCTCGTCGACCATCCTCGCCGGCGCCTCGACCGCGGCCCGGTCCGGCAGACCCCGCCCGACCTCGGTCGCAGGCATACGGCCGGCGGCCTCCAGGGCCGCCAGCCGGCTGCGCAGCTCCTCGTTCTCCTCCCGCAACGAGCGTGCCTTGGAGTTGAAGAAGGGATCGGCCGTCCACCAGTCCAGACCCATCTCGCGGGCCGTGTCCGCCGAGGCGATGAACAGTCGCAGCTTCAGGGTGAGCAGCTCGACGTNCAGCACACTGACGACCACGTCACCGACGATCACGATGCCCTTGTCGAGCACCCGTTCCAGCACATCCGCGAGGGAGTCGGAACGTGGCCCACTCCACGCCCGTGCCCGAGACGGCCCGGTGGCGAGGCTTCGATCGACGGTCATCAGCGGTCCTGGCACGGTCAAGGGAACTTAGTCGGTAGCACCCCGAACGAATCGTCGTAGGCGCTCATAACCCACGAGCGCGCCGCGAGCATCCACATCGAGCCGATACGTAGCCAGCACGCTCGTCGTGGACGGTATGCGATCCAGTTCCACGACATCCGCCAGGATCGACCAACCGTCGTCCGTCCTCCGCACCCCCGAAATTCGCTCTGGAGTATGACCGAGAATGGACTCGAACTCGGCGAGCGCGTCGGGNAGCACCGTCGCCAACTCGCCACGTATCGCGTGATCCGGACTTCGGCGCCGTGGTGGGTCGTCGTCCGGGTGCATGGCGCGAAAACNCCCCGTCGAAGGCCCGTCTCCGGGCCAGGGGATCGGAATCACACCGAGAAAACATCGACAACGCGCATCTGCCCAGGAACGCTCGCTCCAAACACGGCTCCCCGGGCGGAAGAACCGGCGGAGACATTTCCTGGCAGGACAGGAGAAGTGCCGCTATAGCGGAGAAGGTGACCACCGCCGCCGACCCGGGGAACCGACCCGCGGCGGGGCCGGCCGGCCTGCGGGCCGACCGGGCTCAGTGCATCTCCAGCGGCACCGGCTCGGGCGGCGGCGGGAACGCACGGTCGAGGTCGGCGAGCTCGTCGGGGGCCAGCCGCAGGTCGAGAGCCTCCCGGTCCTCGCGGACGTGGCGGGGATCGTGGGAGCGCGGGATCGCGACCACGCCTTCCTGCGCCAGCACCCAGGCGAGCGCGGCCTGGGCCGGTGTCACGCCATGGCTGGTCGCGATCCCGGTGAGCGCCGGCTCGTGGGCCAGGCGGCCGAGCTCGAGCGGGGAATACGCCATGATCGGGATTCCCCGTTCGCGGCACCACGGAAGCAGGTCGAGCTCCGTGCCCCGGCGGTTCAGGTTGTACAGCACCTGGTCGGTCTGCACGGCCTCGCCGCCCGGCAGCTCCACGAGCTCCGCCATGTCCTCCACATCGAGGTTGCTGACCCCCCAGCGCCGGATCCTGCCGGCCTCCACCAGCTCGGCGAACGCCTCCAGCGTCTCGGCCAGCGGGACCGGCCCCCGCCAGTGCAGGAGGTAGAGGTCGACAACATCGGTGCGCAGCCGGGCGAGGCTGGCCTCGCAGGCGGCGATCGTCCCGCGCGCCGTGGCGTGCTGCGGGAGCACCTTGCTCACCAGGAACACGCCTTCGCGGCGGCCGTCGATCGCCTCGCCGACGAGCTCCTCCGCCGCCCCGTCGGCGTACATCTCCGCGGTGTCGATCAGGGACATCCCGAGATCCAACCCGGTCCGGATCGCCTCGATCTCCTGATCGCGCAGGCGGGGATCCTCGGCGAAACGCCAGGTTCCCAGGCCCAAGGCGGGGATCGGTTCGCCGGACGGAAGCTTGACGGTGCGCAGGGCGGCGGTCGGCATGCAGACCTCCCGGACCGGGTGCGCTCCGACGGTCCCCGCCTGCCGGAGACCGTCCGGTCGCGGACCCTCCCGTACCTCTCACGGTAGGGCCCTGCGGCCAGTGCGCCACCGGCGCCACCGGCGTCGGCGGCGCGGGACCGTCGGCTGACGCGGTCGAGTCCGCGGCGGCTGCTGTCAGGCGCGGAAGTCCGCCGGGCGGTCCGGGGAGGCGGCAGCCAGGGCCTTGACGGTGCCGGCGGCGTCGAGGTCCGCGCCGTAGACCGGGGTGCCGGGCTGCTGACNCCAGGACTCCGCCAGCGTGCCGCCGTCGACCGGGTCGAAGCCCAGCTCGTCGACCAGCGCGAACACCAGCTCCTTGCCGGGGCCGTCCGCGCCCGCGATCGGCAGCGCGATGNGGCCCTCGGCGCCCTTCGGCCGGCCACGCTCCAGCAGGTGCTTCCAGAAGATCCCGTTGAACACCTTGATCACCGGCGCGCCGATCTGCTCGGCGACCCAGACGCTCTCCGTGGTGCCGGCCTCGATCGCGTCAAGGCGGCCGTCGCGCTGCTGGGGGTAGTAGTTGTTCGTCTCGATCACCGGCGCCCCCGGCTTCGCCCCCTTGAGGATGCCCGCGGGCAGGTTCGGAACGTTCTTCTGCGGGATGCTGATGATGACCACGTCGGCGTCCTCGGCGGCGTCGGCCGCCCACACGGCCGTGGCCCCGCTCTGCTCCGCGAGCTCCGCCAGGGTCTGCGGGTCGCGCGAGTTGGCCACCCGCACCTCGTGGCCGAGCTCGCTCAGCCGCCGCGTCAGCGTCCCGCCGATCTGACCCGCCCCGATGATCCCGATTTTCATGGTCCGCGCTCCTCGACGACCGGGGCGAGGCACCTGCGCCTCGCCACGCGCCGTCTCCAACCTTGCCGATCGGGAAACTGTTCCGACCCCGCACTGCCGCGGCCCGCACTGCCGCGGCCCGCACTGCCGCGGCCCGCACTGCCGCGGCCCGGCCTGCCGCGGCCCGGCCTGCCGCGGCCCGGCCTCAGCCGCGGACGACGACGCGGCGCGGATGCAGCACGGCCGTGGTCCGCTCGGGGTCGAGGGCGCTGAGCCGGGCGAAGTCGGCGCCGTAGCGGTCCGTCATCCGGGCCAGGACGGACTTGTCCGGGTCGGGCACGAGCTCGACGTCGGCACGGATCTCCAGGGTGCGCCCCGGATTGGTGGGGTCGAACACGAACAGGGTCGCCACCGGGGTGCGTCGCAGGTTCGCCAGCTTCTGCCGGGTACTGATCATCGAGACCCTGACCGTCGGCCCGTCGGGGAGGAACCAGACGGCGGTCGACTGGGGCCGACCGCCCGCGCCGATCGTGGTCAGGACGCCGGTCAGCGGGTTGTCGATCAGGTCGCGGTGGGAGGCCGGGAACTCGGCCGGCTCGGGTGTGCTCACCCCTGTATGCCTACCTCCTCTGCCCGCCCTGCGCACCGGCGGGGCCGGGCACCGCCGCGCGGGCGCCCGGTCCCGTCCTACGCGACGGCTCACCATGGTGTCGGCGTGGATGCCCCGCCCTGACGCCTCCGCCGGGAGAGGACGTCACTTCTCGGGAACCTGGACGCGCCGGCCGGTGGCGGCGGACCGGGAGACCGCGTCGAGGAGCTGGTGGCGGCGCAGCGCGTGGGTGAAGTCGGGCGCCACCGTGGTGCCCTCGGCGAGATCGCGGCCGATCTGCGCGTAGGCGTGGGCGACGGCGGCGGCCGGCTGCCCGGCCAGGGCGGGGAAGGCGTCGTACGACGCCGGCGTGGTCAGCTCGGCGAGCGGCTCGCCGCCCTGGGAGCCGAGGATGGTGATNTGGCCGTAGTTGAGGCTGCCGGTCGACGAGGTCACCTGGAGATCGCCGTCGGTGCCGTTGATCTCCCACAGGAAGCTGGTGCCGCGTGGCGTCCCGCCGCGCAGGTGGATGCTCGCGACGGCCCCGCCGACGAGGGTGCCGGAGACGGCGATCTGGTCCTCGGCGGTCATCGGGACGGACGCGCCGGTCTCGGCGTTGCGGACCTGGGGCCGCCGGGTCGCGGTGGTGGCGACGACGTCGGCGAACTCCCCCAGCACGCTGGCGACGGCGTCGGCGGTGTGGCCGAACGGGATCGTCAGCATGGTGGCGCCCAGGTCTCGATCGAGCAGGTACTCACCGCCGGGGTGGATGACCGGTCCCCACACGCCGCCGTTGCCCACCAGCGTCGTCGACAGCACCTCGCCCACGTACCCGTCGGCCACGAGGTCGCGCAGGTAGCGCACCGCGGGGGCGAAGCGCCCCTGCACACCGACGAACGACCGCACGCCCGCGGCGGCCTCGACGAGCTCCCGGACCTCGTCGAGACCGGCCGCCAGCGGCCACTCGCACAGCACCGCCTTGCCCGCCGCCAGCGCGGGCAGGACCAGCTCGCGGTGGCGCGGCACCTTCACCGAGACGACGACCAGGTCGACGTCGTCGCGCCCGGCCAACTCCTCGACGCTCCCGCTGGCCGCGGGCACGCCGTGGGCCTCGGCCGCGGCGCGCGCCGACTGCGGGCTGCTGGCGGCGACCGCCCGCAGCGCGAAGCCGTCGACGGCGGCCAGCGCGGGCACGTGCGCCCCGGCCGCCCAGCCGCCGTTGGCGCTCAGGCCGACGATGCCGACGCCCACCGTGCGTTCGAGATCCGATGCCATCAGAATGTCCTCTTCTCGGTTTCTCAGTCGGGGTGCCACTCTGGCGGGCTGCCACTCAGGCGGCCTGCCGTCGGCCAGGTCGGGGTATCGCTCAGGTCGGGGTGCCGCTCAGGTCGGGGTGCGCGCCCGCCGGCGCCACGCCCGCGGCGGGCTGGAGGTCGAACATGGCGGCCAGCAGCTCGTGGGAGCGGCGCCGGTCGGCGGGGTCGGCGATGAGGTTCTGCACCATCAGCTCGTCGGCCCGGCTCTCCGCGAGCATCCGCTCCAGTGTGGCTCGGACCCCGTCGACGTCGCCGGCGACGAACTGCGGCCACCGCCCGTCGACGATCCGGGTCGGCTGCTCCTGCTCGGCGTCGGTGAGCTCCGCGGCGGCCTCATCGGCACTCGGCAGCACCGCGTCGCCCCCCTGACGCCGCAGTCGAGCGTAGAACCCCTTCGCCGAACCGACCAGCCGCCGCGCCTGCGCCTCGGTCTCGGCGACGGTGACGTTCACCGCCAGGATGGACCGCGGCTCGGCCAGCCCGAACCCCTGGGGACGGAACTGCTCGCGGTAGTGCCGCAGCGCCGCCGCCGCGCCCGCCGGGTTGATGAAGCCGGCGAAGGCGTACCCGATACCGAGTCCGGCCGCGAGGTTCGACCCGGACGGGCTCGACCCGAGCAGCCAGGTCTGCGGCACNCCGGGCACCGACGGGATCAGCGGGTTGCCGGTGAACGGATGCCCGGCCGGGAACGCCTCATACAGCCAGGCCAGCGTCTCGGCGACCTGCTGGGTGTGGTCGTCCTGCGTCGGCTGCCGGCGGTCGCGCCGCAACGCCAGGTCGATGACCGGCCCGGCGGTCGCCCGTCCCATGCCCAAGTCGACCCGGCCCGGGTACATCGCCTCGAGCTGGGCGAACATCTCGGCGACCTTGAACGGGCTGTAATGGTTCATCAGCACCGTCCCGGACCCGATCCGGATCGTCGACGTCCGCGCGCCGGCGGCCGCGATCAGCAGCTCCGGGTGGTGCGACGCGCCGGAACGGCTCAGGTGGTGCTCGGCGAACCAGACCCGGTGGAAGCCCCAGGCCTCGGCGTGCCGAGCCGTCTCGACCGCGTCGACGAGCGCCTGCCGCTCGTCCGTGCCCGGCGCGACCGTGCCCAGCTCCACGATGGACAGCCTCACCCGCGGCCTCCGAGCCCGTGGCCTCCGACGGCGTCGTCTGCGGCAATGGCNGCGATGCTCACCGCTCCACCGTAGTCGATAGTTGGTTGGTCCCAACTTGTGGTCTCGCGTCGCGCCTCTCTACCGTGGACCGATGGACCCCGCGCCCGCACCCGCGACGCCGACCGCCCTCGCCGCCCTTGAGCGGGCACTCGCGGACGTGGCGCGGATCCTCGCCGACCGCGCCACCGTCGACGACCTCGCGCGGCGGTCCGGCTTCGACCTGCCCGCCGCCTCGTGGGCGCTGTTGGAGTACCTCGACGGGCATGGCCCCATGCCCGTCTCCGCGGTCGCCGCCTGCCACGGCGTCGACGTCTCCTCGGTCACCCCGCGGATCAAGCGGCTCGAACGTGACGGCCTGATCAGCCGGCGGCGCGAGCCCCGCGACGCTCGCATCCACCTCATCCACATCACCGATCGCGGCCGGCACGCGCTCGACAGCGTCCACGCCGCCCGCCGCGACCTGCTCGATACGGCCATCGCCGAGCTGGACCCGACCCACGTCGGCATCGCCGCCGGGGTCCTCGAGCTGATCGCCGGTCGGCTCTCCACCACGCGGCGACGCATCGACGCCCAGTCCCCGGGTGGCGCGAGTCCGCATCCTCTCGGCCTCGGGCCGGAAGATGATCCGAGGGATCTTCCGCCGACGTCGGCGGAGGCCGGCCGGGCCCGGCGTCCCGGCGACAGGTCGGAGTCGATACCCACCTGACGTCGGCATCGCCGCCCCGGCCGGGCCGAGCCGAGCCCGTCAGGCCAGCAGAAGGCCCGCGGTGATGAGCAGCAGCACCGCCGTGAGGCCGTGGATGGCGTAGGCGGTGACCTTGGGCCCCTGGTGGCGCAGCACGATCAGGGCGTCGCCGATCGGGACGACGGTGATCATAAGCATGAACCAGCCGACCGCCTGTTGCGTCGAGGCGAGGATCAGGGCTATCGGGACGAGCCCCGACGCGATGTCCCGGATCCCCTTGACCGCGAAATAGGCGTCGGCCTGGCCGATGTCCGCCGGCACGGCGACACCGAAGGCGGCGGCCGCGGCCCGGGGTACGAGCAGAAAGCGTATTCCGATGAAGATGATGGTGACGCTGACGATCCACGAGAGCACATAGGCAACGGTTGTCATGGTCTACCTCGCCGATCTGGTCGCGGGAGCCGCTCCGTCGGCGGTGCTCGGCCTGTCGACGGCACTCGGCCTGTCGACGGCACTCGGCCTGTCGACGGCACTCGGCCTGTCGACGGCTGCGGGAACGGGCCGGTAGTTCCCCCGGATCCGCCGCACGTGGGCCGCGTAGAGGATCCGGCCGACCGAGAACCAGATGATGCGGGCCGGCAGCGGAAGCCCGGCGAGGAACGCCTTGCGCTCATCCGGCTGCGCGTCCTCCAACACGGCGCCCAGCAGGGTCAGGAGCGCGTCCTTCGGGGTGTTGGCGAGGAAGTGCTCGCCCTGGGCCGCCCATTCCGGCACGCTGAGATACTCGGCGGCGAGCGGCAACAGGTGCGATTCCTCGTCGTCGAGATGTTCGATCAATGCCGCCCGATGCTCGACGAGAGCCTCGACGAGGGCGTCCCGAGCCGACGGGTCCGCGCCGGCCTCCCAGGCGGCCAGGGCGATTTCCNCCCGGGCGAGGCTCGCGGCCACCTCTTCGTGCTGGGCCTCCATCCGCAGCACGACGTCGGCGCCCAGGTCCAGGCGGGCCAGCAGCAGCGGCCAGACCAGCTCGTCCTCACCGTGGTGGTGGACGCCGAGGCCCAACTGGTACCACCGGAAGTAGCCGGCGAGGACCCGCGCCCGGGCGGTGTNGCCCGCGGGAACCCGGGCCGTCAGCTCGGCCAGCAATCGCGATTCGCGGCGGAACGCCCGGTGGATGATCTTCATCTCCTGGGTGTTCGGGCGTTCCACGTCGGTGTCAGGGGCTGCGGAAGTGGTCACGGTGTTCCTCCCTCGGTCGCGGCCTTTCCGGGTCCGCGGCCTTTCCGGGTCCGCGGCCTTTCCGGTGCGCGACCCTTCTGGATCGCGTTCGGACTGTTCGGTTGAACTGGGATCAGCATCGGCGGCGACACTTGGAGCGCTCGTGGAGCTGAGTTGGAGCCGTCTCGCCGGAGGGACAGGACCGGATGGATAGGATCGGTACGCGATGGTCCGGATCCGAGTGCTCGGCCCGCTGGCGGTCGAGGTGGGTGGACGCGCCGTCGCCCTGGGCGGACCGCGACAGCGGGCAGTCCTCGCCCGGTTGGTCGTCGCCCGCGGTGAGCTCGTCTCGGTGGACCGGCTGATCGAGGACCTGTGGCGCGGCGAACCGCCGGCCAAGGCCGTGACCTCCCTGCAGTCCTACGTCTCCAATCTGCGCCGGCTGCTGGAGCCGGCCCGGCCGCCGAGGACACCCGCGACGATCCTCATCAGCGCGAACCCGGGTTACGCCCTCGCGCTCGGCCCGGAGGCAGTGGACGCCTGGCGGTTCGAGTCGCTGCTGCGCGAGGCCCGGCGGAACTCCGCCGCCGGCACCGCCTCCCGGGCGCTGCTCTCCGAGAGCCTGTCGCTGTGGCGCGGCGACGCCTTCGGTGAGGTCGCCGACGAGTCCTGGGCCACCGCGGAGATCGCCCGGTTAGCGGAACTTCGCGTCGAGGCTCGGGAGATGCTCGCCGCCGCCGAGCTACGCGACGGCAACCTGGCCGCCGCCGTGCGGCTCGCGGATGCGCTCACCCGGCGTGAACCCCTGCGGGAGGAGGGCTGGCGACTACTGGCCCTTTCCCTGTGGGGCAGCAACCGACAGGCCGACGCCCTCGACGCGTTGCGCCGCGCCCGTCGGCGGCTCGCCGAGGAACTCGGCCTGGACCCAGGACCCGAACTCGCCCGGCTGGAGGAGGCGATCCTCCGGCAGGACCGAGAGTTCCTCGACGCGACGACGCCCCCCTCGGCGTCCCCCTCGCCACCCCCCTCCGCACCCGAGCCGCCGGCGGCCACCACTGCGAGCGCCGAGCTGTTCGCCGGCCGCGAGCGGGAGCTCGCCGCGCTGGCGGACGTCGCCGCCGAGGTTGGTGCCGCCGAGGTTGGTGCCGCCCAGGTCCGGGCCGCCGACATCGATGCCGGCCGGGTGAGGATCGTCCTGGTCAGCGGCGAATCGGGAGCCGGGAAGTCCGCGCTGTTGCGGCAGGTGCGCCACCGGCTGACCACAACCGGGTGGTTGGTCGTCACCGGGCAGTGTCTCGAGGCAGAAGGAGCTCCCCCGGCCTGGGCGTGGCTGCAGGCTCTGCGCGCGCTGGCCGACACCGCTCCCCCGCCGGCCGAGCTGGCCGAGCTCCTCGAACCTCTCCTGTCGGACCAGCTGCCCGACCATCCGCCAGGCCACTACCAGCCCATGGACGCGGACCGCCGGAACCACGTCGACGCCTCGGCCGGCCGGTTCCGGCTACACCAGGCCGTCGCCGCCTGGCTGCGAGTGGTTGCCGATCGGAAGCCAGCGGGACCACTGGCGATCATCCTGGACGATCTGCACTGGGCCGACGCGGAGACCCTGGCTCTGCTCAGCGCGGTCGGTACGCAGGTGACCGACGCGCCGATCCTGCTGCTGGCGGCCTACCGGGACGGGGAGGCCGGCCCGGCTCTGAGCGAGGCGCTCGCCCGGCTGGCCACCCGTTCACCACGGCGCCTGGCGCTGGGTGGGCTGTCGCGGGCGGCGATCGCCGACGTCGTCGGCGCGCTCTGCCCGCGGCCCGTCGACGCCGACACCATGCTGGCCCTCGCCGAACGCACCGGCGGAAACCCGTTCTACGTGCGGGAGAGCGCCCGCCTGCTCGCCAGCGAGGGGGCGCTCGTCGCGCTGTCCGACGTCCCGGACGGCGTGCGTGACGTGCTCCGCCGGCGGCTCGCACGCCTGCCCGAGGCGTCGGTGGCGGTGCTGCGACTGGCCGCCGTCGCCGGCCGGGAGGCCGACGTCGAGGTGCTCATCGACGCGGCCAGCACCGACGAGGAGGGCGTGCTCGACGCCCTGGACGCCGGGCTCATCGCCGGTCTGCTCACCGAGCCCGCACCCGGTCGGGTCCGGTTCACCCACGCTCTCGTCCGGGACACCCTGAGCTCCGACCTCAGTCGGCTGCGCCGCACGCGCATGCACGCCAGGCTCGGCGCCGCCCTCGAGCGGCTGCAGCCCGACAACACCCCCGCGCTGGCCCACCACTACCTCCGGGCCGCCTCGGCGGCGACGGCTCGCCGCGCCGTCGACTACGCGGTCCGGGCCGCCCAGTCCGCCGAACGCCGCTACGCCCACGACACGGCGGCGGAGCTACTCGCGGACGCGCTCGACGGTTTCGACCGCATTCCCGCCGACGACATTCCCGCCGACGACCACGCGTCCCAGGAGAATGATCGCGACGCCGAGCGGGTGCGGCTGCTGGGCCGGTTGCTGCGGGCGCAGGTGCGGGCCGGCGCGGTGGCGGCCGCGCGCGCCACCCGGCAACGGGCCGTCGATCACGCCGAGGCGGCCGGCCGCGAGGACCTGCTGATCGCCGCCTTCACGGCCTGGACCGAACCGACCCCCTGGCAGAGCCGGCCCTACGGGACCGTGGACGCGCCCGCCGTCGCGGTGCTCACCCGCCTGCTCGAGCGGCGCGGTCTCGACCCCGCCGTGCGCTGCCGGCTGTTGGACGCGCTGACCACCGAGCTCGCCGGCGAGGACGACGCCCGGCCCCGCCGGGCCGCCGAGGAGGCGGTGGCACTGTCCGCGGCCGTGGACGATCCCGCTCTGCGCGCCCTCGCCCTCACCGCGTTGGCCCGGGTGCGCAACAACGAGTCCGACTGGCCGCAGCGGGCCCGGGTCGGCCAGGAGCTGATCGCGCTCGGCGTCGGGCACGACCTGCCCGCCTACCACTCCTTCGGCAACTTCATCCGGGCCATCGCGGCGGTCGCCGACTCCGACGTCGCCGACGTCCGGCGCTTCGTCACCGACGGGATGAACCTCGCTCGCCTATACCGGATGCCGGAGGCCGAGGGCGTCGGCGAGTACGCGCAGGCGATGCTCGCGCACATCGCCGGCGACCTCGACGACGCCGAGCGCCGGTACACCGAGGCGAGCGCCCGGATGCTCCGCCACGGGTCGATCCACGCCGCCGGCTTCCAGCTCCTGGCCCTCGCCACCCTGCGCCTGACGCAGGGCCGGATGGCCGAGTTCGCCGCATGCGCCGACGATCTGCTGGCCGCCCACGGTCCGGTCGTGACCGACCTGCTCACGCTCGCGCTGGCCCGGGACGGCCGGCTCGCCGAGGCCACGCGCATGCACGCCGGAGCCCCGGCCCTGCGACCCGACTTCCTCTTCTCGGCCCTCGGTGTCCTGCGCGCCGAGGCGGCCATCGCCGTCGCGGACCGTCCGCTCGCCCGGGCGATGTACGCCGACCTGCTACCGCTGCGCGGACAGTTACCCGGCACCCTGAGCCTGTCGCTGGCGCTGCGGCCGGTCGCCCACACCCTCGGCGCTCTCGCCGCCTTTCTCGGCCGGTCCCTCGACGCCGCCGACCACTTCCGGCACGCGCTCACGGTCGCCGAACGCTGGGGTGCCACCCACTGGGCCGACGAGGCCCGCCACGCCCTCGCCGCCGTCCGCGCGGCCTAGGAGACCACTGAAAATCTTGCGGGTCCGGGTTCTGGTGTGGTGGTCGACGCCAGTGTTGTGATCATGCAGGGTGAGTGGGTGGGCGAGCTG
>NZ_LJJX01000017.1:0-127228 GCF_001421075.1 Frankia sp. CpI1-P
GGGCAGCGCGCCCGGCCAGGCAAAGGCGAGCTCGCGGCCACCGTCGACCAGGGTCGCCACGTCACCGCCCGCCTTCCCCCCGGCCGACAGCACGATCCCCGCCTTCGCGACCTTCGGCGTGACCTTCCCGTCCGCCAGCACCAGCGTCGCGTCGACGTCCACCCAACCGTCACCGCGGCGGACCCGACGGACACCCGAATACGAGTCGACCGTGACCGTCCCATCCGGGTTCACGAACGTCGACGTCGACTCCGTACGCTGACCCGTCACCTCGATCCGCCGCTTCTCCGCACGCGCCGCAAGCTGCGCCGAGACGAGATCCGGCCGCTCGGCCGGACCGGACGATGCGGGCTGTCGGGCGCCGCCGGACGGGGTCGTGGCGGCCTGCGCCGCATTCCGTCCGGCCGGGGTGAACTCCACGATCGTCACGGCCAGAACGGCAACCAGCAGCAAGCCAAGGAAACGGGTGAACGACACGCGAGGTCGCCCGAGGAAAGCGCGCTTCACNCCAACTCCGATCATGCCGGAAACGAAAGTGTCCGGAGGCGGTGGTGAGTGCGGTCACCGAGGGGAACGGGAACCGCACTGAGCACCGAAAATGACAGGTGCGCAGATCTCGGTACAGGAGCGATTCGGGCCATTGGTCTTCCGTTGTGTTGCGCAGGGTAATCGCCGACTCGCGGAGACCGCGGTGATCGACTGCTCGGCGTGATGGAGGAGGGCGCCGACGANCCTTCTGCACGCCCTTACCGCAACCGTCAGTGAGTGGCGACCGCACGATCGGCGCCCCACCGATATACGTTCCGCGACCTGGGTAACTTGGGTCACACAGTGGTGTGTTACTTGCCGGAAACGCACCGCCGCCCTCTGCCATCTGGTTATCGATCGATGGCCAGCGACGAGCTGCCACCCCGCACCACGCGAGCAGATCGACGCCCTCGGTAAGCGGTGGCGTTCACGCCGGGCGGTGCCGACCTTCGGGCTGAAACGCCGAGGTCAGAGACCTGATGGAGAGCGACCGAAGCGGTCATCCACGATCGCGCCGAATACGGACAGCAACCAAAGTCGATCACTCGATGCGAGTCGCGCACCATTGATCGTTAGGAGCAGCAGGGAACTTCCCGCTCCGACTGGCTGACAGATTGCCGGTCATATGCCAAAGTCCTATTCCGGATCCGAGCCTGGAACGACCCGGGTTCGGCATCGTCGATCATTGTCGGGGCTTCGGGCTGCCAGCCACGGATCGCTGCCGTGGAAACCATGTGGCCCGGGAAGGAAAGCCGAACGGGGCGTCTGTACACGGGCATCTTCCGGTGCTCGATTACGGTCCGGGAACGCGGTCCGGAAAGGCGGCGCGGTGGCCGTGCCGACCGAATCCGCGGTGTCGCGCGGGTCGCCGTCCGTACGGCTCCATCCACCTGTCCCACCGAGGGAGGCCATCGGTATGAGCCGTGCGCCCGAGCACCCTGGACGCCACCGCGCCGGCGCCGGCGCCACCGCGGCCGGCCGGCACCGCCCGACGCCGCCACCTCCGCATTCCGTGCGGCCCGCGGACGGGCACGCCGAGCCACGTCCCGATCCGCGATCCGACCGACAGGCCGACCTCCGACCTGGGCTGCGCTCCCCCGCGACCCCCAGACGCCACGCCCGACGGGACGGACCCGCCGCACCGGGCCGGCACGGCGGGCGGGGCCGGCAGGGCGAGCAGGGCGGGCGGGGCCGGTGGAGCGGGCGGGGCCAGCAGGACGGACAGGACCGCGGCCGTAACGAGGGCCCGGCGGGCCGGCGGTCCCGCACCGCCGGCATGCTCGCCGCCGCGCCGATGATCGGCCTGCTCGTCGCGCTGTGCCTCGTCCCCGGAGCGGCCCCCCGCGCCGCCGACGCCGCCCGCGCCGCCGCCCCGCCACCGGCCGCGCACCCGCCCACTCGGGACTACGACCTCGATCTTCCTCCGCTCCAGCCGGCCGTCCCGGACACCGGCACCACGACAACCGCCGGCCCGCCAACGCCGCCGACAGGGCTGACGCCGGTGGGGCCGGACGGCCAGCCGCTCGCGAGCATCACCACCAGTCCACCGGCCGCGACGCCGCCCTCGGCTGCCCGGACGCTGACGCTGACCGCCGCCGACCGGCGGATCCCCGCCCGGATGTTGACCGCCTACCGGAAGGCCGCGGCTCGCACCGCCGCCGATCAGCCGGGCTGTCACCTGCGCTGGCAACTGCTCGCCGGCATCGGCCGCATCGAGTCCGGCCACGGCGTCGGCCGCGCGATCACCGCCGAGGGCACCATCACCAGCCGCATCCTCGGCCCGGCACTGGACGGGCATGACGGCCGCGCCCTGGTCCGGGACACCGACGGCGGGCGGCTCGACGGCGACCGCCGCTACGATCGGGCCGTCGGGCCGATGCAGTTCATCCCCACCACCTGGGCGTGGGCGGGCCGCGACGGGTCGGGCGACGGCCAGGCCGACCCGAACAACGTCGACGACGCGACCCTCTCCGCCGCCGGCTACCTCTGCCGCCACGACCGCGACCTCGCCGATCCCGCCGCGCTGCGAGCCGCCGTCTACAGCTACAACCCGTCGTCGAGCTACCTGCGCGCCGTCCTCGCCTGGACCGCCGGTTACACCACCACGCCGGTCCTGCCCGGCGCCGACGCCGCGCCGCCGGCGACGCCCGCGGCGCAGCCAACTGCCACGCCCCCTGCCGCCGCCCCAGCACAGGCCAGCCCGCCCAGGCCGACCGCAACACCGTCGCCGTCCGCCACCGCCACCGCGCCGGCGCCGGTCGGGGCGACCAGCGCCGCCCCGACCGCGCTCCCGTCCGCCGTTCCCTCGGCCCCGGCCCGCTCACGTACCACATCCAGCGTCGCGCCGAGGCTGACGACCACGCCGTCCCCATCACCGCCGTCGACGGACGGCTCCCCGGCGACGCCCTCCGCGACCGTGCCGGCCTCGGTCGATGCCCCGGCCGCCTCGCCAAGCAATTCCCTGCTCGTCGTCCCTCTCACCCCGGCGGGCGACGCCCGATCAGCGGCCTCGCCGACCTCCNCTTCCTGATGCCGAACCGCGCGGGGCCCGCGGCCCGCCGCGCACCGCCGCGCCGCTCCCCGGCGACCCGAGCCGCCCGCGGTGCAGCGGAAGATCAGCAGNCTTCTCGGGGCAGGTTCCACACCGCGGCGACGGCGGGAGGCACCGAGGAGGCGCAGAGCTGCCCGCCCGTGTCGCCGGCCAGCTTCCATGATCCGCCCTTGGGGCGGGTGAACAGCCACGGACCGTCCTGGAAGGCGATGAGGGGGTCCCCGGCCGCCCCGTTGAGTTTCCTGCCCTTCGCCAGGGCGCTCGCCGACGGCTCGAAGTCGGCGACGGCCCAGTAGGTCCCGGGGCCGGTCTCCTGCGCGTAGTAGACGGAGCCCGCCGCGGTCGACGCGACATCCGACCGGGAGAGGGAGGCGCTGTCCGGCCCCTGATGCCCGGCGACCCACGCGGCGACGAGCTGCTCGCGCAGCGCAGCGTCCACCGGGAGGTTGCGCGCCCCGGCAGTGGCACCGGACGACGCACCGGCGGGCAGGACCGTCGCACCGGCTCCGGTCGCGGCGGCTGCGGTTCGCGCCGCGACGCCGGTAGCGGTCCCGGCGGTCTTGGCGGTCGCGGCGGCGGAGGCGCTCGCGGCGGCGGGGGCCGTCCCGGTCGTGGCCAGCGAGCCGGCCGGGGACACCGCGGACGACCCGGTGGAACCGCTCGCACCGCACCCGAAGAAGAACACACCGCACAGGACGGCGCCGGCCAGCGACAAGCCCCGGGCGAACCAGTGGGCTGCCCGGGGGTCCGACGATGACAGTCGCACGACGACCTGGCCTCTCTCGAGCCATCAGCGCGACAGGCATCTGCCGCGGGCGGGCTTCGGGAGACTATCGACACCATGGTCGAGGGGTGNCCTGGACCGGACAAACGTGACCTGACGCGGTTCCGGTTGCGGTGCGCCGTGTACGGCTCGAGGAGCCGGACCGTACGGAACGCACCGCAACTGCGGGCCACCGGTGTCGGGCCGCGACCACCGGCCGGCGAGGCCAGGGGTCGGGCGTCAGACGACGGGTGTCAGGCGACCGGCGTCAGGCGACGGGGCGCAGGACGTTGCGGTCGGTGTGGGCGACCGGGCCGCTGGCCACCCGCGCGTGGTCGATCGTGGTGGTCTCGTCGTAGGCGAAGCTGCCGTCGGGGTTGACGGTGAAGGTCACCTCGTAGGAGGTCGTGTTCGCCGCGCGGGCCAGGTACGGGTTGGACAGGATGCCGTACGTGGTGGAGCCGAGGTCCGCGCGCAGGGTGAAGCTGGTCGCGTCGGGCGCGACCACGCCGCCGGCGATCAGGGTCTGCCCGCGGGGCACCAGGAAGCTGCGCATGACGTGGCCGAGCTCGGCGTCCCACAGCCAGTAGCCAAGCTCGGTGTGGAAGGGGTTCTCCTCCCCGAACCGCCACGCGGCCATCTTGTAGTCGAGGCCGTAGAGGTGCTGCGTGCCGTTGTCCACCGGACCGAACGGCTTCAGGGTGACCCGCTCACGGTACGGGGTGGTGATCATCGAACCCTCGACGTTGCCGAAGGCGACGTCGACACCCTGGTCGCCCTCCCACTCGCCGGCCAGGGCCGCCAGCGGCCCCCACTCCGGACCAACCTTCTCCGTCAACGCCGAACCCTCCTAAGACTGAAACACGAGAACTGAACATCCCGCGGAACCGGCACAAATCGACCGGAACATCCAGACATTACGTGGCGAGCCCCCGTAGCTCGCCGGCTCTGACCCACCCGGGCCCCCACCGCCGTCCGGCTGGGCAGCGGACGGCGGCGGGGGTCAGGCGGTCGGTCAGGTCTGGCGGTCGGTCAGGTCTGCGAGGCGTCGCCGGTGCGGGGCGCGGCGGCGGCCTCGTGCTCGTAGGTCTCCCAGCGGGTGCGGATGTCGCGCTGGGCGAGATCCTCGAGCTCGGCGACCGCGTCGGGGGCGACCGCGCCGAGCCGGGTGAACCGGGACTCGGTGGCGGCGAACTCGGCGAAGGTCATCGACGGCGTCCGCGAGTCCAGGGAGAACGGCTGCTCGGCGCGCGGGTCGACCCGGTACAGCGGCCAGTAGCCCGACTTCACCGCCGCCTTCTGGTGCGACAGGCCGTCGGTCATGTCGATGCCGTGGGCGATGCAGTGGCTGTAGGCGACGATGAGCGACGGGCCGGGCCAGCTCGCCGCCTCGTTGAACGCCCGCACTGTGTGCTGGTCGTTGGCACCGAGCGCGATCTGCGCCACGTACACGTCGCCGTAGGCGGCGGCGATGAGCCCGAGGTCCTTCTTGCGGGTCCGCTTGCCACCGCCGGCGAACTTCGCCACCGCCCCGCGCGGTGTCGACTTCGACGCCTGCCCGCCGGTGTTGGAGTACACCTCGGTGTCCAGGACGAGCACGTTGACGTTGCGGCCGGAGGCCAGCACGTGGTCGAGGCCGCCGAAGCCGATGTCGTACGCCCACCCGTCGCCGCCGACGATCCACACGCTCTTGTCGACGAGGTTGTCGACGAGCGGGTCGAGCCGGGCGTCGTGCTCGGTGCCGGCGAGGCGCCGGCGCAGCTCGGCGACCCGGGCGCGCTGGGCGAGGATGCCGGCCTCGGTGCTCTGGTCGGCGCCCAGCAGCTCGTCGACGAGCGAGTCGCCGACGATCGGTGCGGCGGCCGCGAGCAGGCGACGCGCCTCCCGCGCCCGGCTGTCGAGCGCCAGGCGCATGCCGAGGCCGAACTCGGCGTTGTCCTCGAACAGGGAGTTCGACCAGGCCGGGCCGCGGCCGTCGGCGCCCGTCGTCCACGGCGTCGTCGGCAGGTTGCCGCCGAAGATCGACGAGCAGCCGGTGGCGTTCGCGACGAGGATGCGGTCACCGAACAGCTGGGTGAGCAGCTTCAGGTACGGCGACTCGCCGCAGCCGGAGCAGGCGCCGGAGAACTCGAACAGCGGCTGGCGCAACTGCGAGCCGCGGACGTTCTCCGCCGACACCCGCGTCGGGTCGATCGCCGGCAGCGTCTCGTGGAACGCCCAGCCGGCGCGCTCCTCGGCCAGCCGCGGCGCGGCGTCGACCATCTCCAGGGCCTTGTGCTCCCTGTTCTCCTTGCTCGTCGCCGGGCAGACCTTGGCGCACAGGCTGCAGCCGGTGCAGTCGTCCGGCGCCACCTGGATGGTCACCCGCAGCCCGGCCAGATCCTTGTCCTTCGGCTGGCGCGACTTGAACGTCGCGGGCGCGTCGGCGAGCAGCGCCGGGTCGAAGGCGGTCATCCGGATCGCGGCGTGCGGGCAGACGATCGTGCACTTGCCGCAGTTGATGCAGAGATCGGCGTCCCAGACGGGCAGCTCGTGGGCGATGGCGCGCTTCTCGTAGCGGGCCGTGCCGACCGGGAAGGTGCCGTCGACCGGCAGCGCGCTGACGGGCAGCAGGTTCCCCTCCCCCGCCATGATCCGGGCCGTGACCTCCTTGACGAACACCGGCGCGTCGCCGTCGAGGCGCCGGGCCGTGCGCTCCCCCACCGTCCGGCCGGTCAGGTCGACCTGGGCGAGGGCACCGAGGGAGGCGTCGACGGCGGCGAAGTTGCGCTGCAGCACCGCCTCGCCGCGCTTGCCCTGGGCGATGCGGATGGCGTTCTTGACCGCCGCGAGCGCCGTGTCGGCGGCCAGCAGCCCGGACAGGGTCAGAAAGCAGGTCTGCAGCACGGGGCTGACGATCCCGGGCAGGCCGGCGTCGCGGGCCACCCGGTCGGCGTCGACGACGAACAGGCGCGCGTCACGGTCGAGCAGGTGGCGCTGCGCGTTGGCCGGCAGGTGCTCCCACACCTGGTCCGCCGGGTACGGGCTGTTGATCAGCACGGTGGCGCCGGTGGCGGCGACGGCGAGGACGTCGACCCGTTCGAGCAGCGAGAACTGGTGGCAGCCGACGTACTGGGCGTCGTCGATGAGCCAGGGGGCGTCGACCGGACGCGGCGACAGGCGCAGGTGCGACACCGTCATCGAGCCCGACTTCTTGGAGTCGAACACGAAGTACGCCTGCGCGTGCAGCGGGGTGTGGTCGGCGGCGATGCCGGCGGTGGCGCGGGTGGCGCCGACGGTGCCGTCGCTGCCGAGCCCGTAGAACACCGCGCGCCGCACGTCGTCGGCCTCCGGGTGGCCGTGGTCGTCGACGTCGAGGGAGAGGTTCGTGACGTCGTCGTGGATGCCGACGGTGACCTCGCGGCGCGGCTGGGAGCGGGCCAGCTCGTCGAACACGGCCGCCGCCATCGCCGGGGTGAACTCCTTCGACGCCAGCCCGTAGCGGGCGCCGATGACCCGCGGCATGCTCTCGGGCCGCTCGGCGAGCGCGGCGAGCACGTCCAGGCGCAGCGGCTCACCGAGCGCGCCCGGCTCCTTCGTGCGGTCGAGGACCGCGATCGAGCGGACCGTCGCCGGCAGGCTGGCGAGGAACGCCGCGCCGTCGAAGGGCCGGTAGAGCCGGACCTGGACGAACCCGACCCGCTCGCCGCGCCCGACCAGCCGGTCGACGGCGTCGCGCACCGCGGAGNGGCCCGAGCCCATGACGACGACGACCCGCTCGGCCTCCGGGTGACCGTGGTACTCGAAGATCCGGTACGCCCGCCCGGTGGCGGCGGACACCCGGTCCATCGCCCGCTGCACGATCCCGGGGACGGCGGTGTAGTAGGCGTTGGCCGCCTCCCGGGCCTGGAAGAAGGTGTCGGGGTCCTGGGTGGTGCCGCGGATCACCGGGCTGTCCGGGGACAGGGCGCGCAGCCGGTGCGCCTCGATCTGCTCGGCGGACAGCAGCCCGGCGAGCGTGGCATCGTCGATCTCGGTGACCTCGTTGAGCTCGTGTGAGGTGCGGAAACCGTCGAAGAAGTGCAGGAACGGAATGCGGGATTCCAACGTGGCCGCGTGCGCGACCGCGGCCAGGTCGTGGGCCTCCTGGGGGGAAGAGGAGGCGAGCATGGCGAAGCCGGTCGAGCGCGCGGCCATCACGTCACTGTGATCACCGAAGATGGACAGCGCGTGCGTGGCGATGGTGCGGGCGGCGACGTGGAGGACCATCGGCGTGAGCTCACCGGCGATCTTGAACATGTTGGGCAGCATCAGCAGCAGGCCCTGCGAGGCCGTGAACGTGGTCGACAGGGCGCCGGCCTGCAACGCCCCGTGCACGGCACCGGCGGCGCCGCCCTCGCTCTGCAACTGGACCACCTCGGGGATCGCGCCCCAGAGGTTCGCCCGGCCCTTCGTCGCCCAGGCGTCGGCGAGCTCTCCCATCGCCGACGCCGGGGTGATCGGGTAGATGGCGATCACCTCACTTGCCCGGTAGGCCACCGAGGTGGCGGCCTCGTTACCATCGATCGTCTTCTGACCCATACACCCAGAGTCGGCGCGGGATGACGCAGCGGCGAGGGACTTCCTTCCCTTCCCGGAAGACGGAAGTTACCGGTAGAAGTCCCTGTTTGAGCGTCTTCGACGTGCCCTGTCGTCCGGTAGGCCTCCGCAGAGGTCCTGCCCAGGAGGCTTCGCCGGCCGGGACAGCGGCGGNCGCCCGACGCTGGGAGCCGGGGCGCGGGACGGCCCGCGGGCCCGGTCCACGGTTGCGGACCCTTCCGAACCGGCTGCCGATGGCACCACCGGCGGTACGGGCGGATCGGAGGTGCTCACCCGTTGGCGGGAGGGCGACAATGCGGACGGGGTGCACCGACGACGACCAGGACGCGACGACCAGGACGCGACGACCAGGACGCGACGACCAGGACGCGACGACAGGATGCGAGGCGACGTGAGCGAGCCAGAGTTCGGCGAGGCGGCCCAGGCGGGCTTCGGCGGCCCGACCCGGCCCGGCGAGCCGCGGCGGGAGTTCGCCGCGATCCACAGCCACGGCCTGGCGCGGGTCGCGGCGGCCACGCCGCTGGTGGTGACCGCGGACCCGGCGCGCAACGCCGAGGCGACGGTCGCGTTGGCGCGCCAGGCGGACGCGGACGGCGTCGACGTCGTCGTCTTCCCCGAACTCGGGCTGTCGTCGTACGCGCTCGACGACCTGCACCTGCAGGACGCGCTGCTCGACGCCGTCGAGCAGGCGGTCGACACGGTGTGCCGGGCCAGCCGCGAGCTCGGGCCGCTGCTGCTGGTCGGGGCGCCGCTGCGCCGGCGCGGGCGGCTCTACAACACGGCGCTGGCGATCTCGCGCGGGCGGATCCTCGGCGTGGTGCCCAAGACGTTCCTGCCGAACTACCGCGAGTACTACGAGAAGCGCTGGTTCGCCTCGGGCGCCGGCGTCACCGGCGAGGAGATCACCGTCGCGGGGCGGACGGTCCCGTTCGGCACGGATCTGATCTTCGAGGCGGCGGACCTGCCGGACCTCGTCGTCGGCGTGGAGATCTGCGAGGACTACTGGGCACCGATCCCGCCGTCGTCGTACGCGGCGATGGCCGGCGCGACGCTGCTGGCGAACCTGTCGGCGTCGAACATCGTCGTCGGGAAGGCCGCCGACCGGGCGCACCTGTCCGCCGCCCAGTCGGCGCGCGCGCTCGCCGCCTACGTCTACTCGGCGGCCGGGACCGGCGAGAGCACCACCGACCTGGCCTGGGACGGGCAGGGCACGATCCACGAGCTCGGGGATCTGCTCGCCGAGTCCGCGCGGTTCGCCGACACCCCGCAGCTCCTCGTCGCCGACGTCGACCTCGCCCGGGTGCGCCAGGAGCGGATGCGCACGGGAACGTTCAACGACAGCGCCGCGGCGGCCGGCCGGCCCGAGCAGCGGTTCCGCACGGTCCGCTTCGACCACCGCCCGCACCGCCGCGACGTCGGGCTGCGCCGCCACCAGCGGCGCTTCCCGTTCGTCCCCGACACGGCCGAGCGGCTCGACCTCGACTGCTACGAGGCGTTCAACATCCAGGTCCACGGCCTGGCCCGGCGGTTCCAGGCGACCGGCGGGGGCCGGATGGTCATCGGCATCTCCGGCGGCCTCGACTCGACGCACGCGCTGATCGTCGCGGCGAAGGCGTGCGACCGGCTCGGGGTGCCGCGCACGACCATCCTCGGCTACACCCTGCCGGGCTTCGCGACCTCGGACGAGACGAAGGCGAACGCGTGGGCGCTGATGCGCGCGCTCGGCGTCGAGGCGGCGGAGATCGACATCCGCCCCGCCGCCCGCCTGCTGCTCGCCGACCTGGGTCATCCCGCCGCCGAGGGCGCCGCCGACTACGACGTCACGTACGAGAACGTGCAGGCCGGGCTGCGCACCGACTACCTGTTCCGGCTGGCCAACCACCACGGCGGGTTCGTCGTCGGCACCGGGGACCTCAGCGAGCTGGCGCTCGGCTGGTGCACATACGGCGTCGGCGACCAGATGAGCCATTACGCCGTCAACGCCGGCGTGCCCAAGACCCTGATCCAGTACCTCATCCGGTGGGCGGTGAGCCACGACCAGTTCGACGAGGACACGGGCAAACTGCTGACCGCGGTCCTCGACACCGAGATCTCCCCCGAGCTGGTCCCCGCCGATGCCGAGACCGGCACGATGCAGAGCACGCAGGACCNCATCGGCCCCTACGAGCTGCACGACTTCTTCCTGTACCACCTCCTGCGCCACGGCCTGGCGCCGTCGAAGATCGCCTTCCTGGCCTGGCACGCCTGGCGCGACGCGCTGACCGACGGCTGGCCNGCCGGCTTCCCCGACGGCGAGCGGCACGCCTACGACGTGGCGACGATCGTGCGCTGGCTGCGGGAGTTCCTGGGCCGCTTCATGGCCTCGCAGTTCAAGCGTTCGGCGCTGCCCAACGGACCGAAGGTCTCCTTCGGCGGCACGCTGTCCCCGCGCGGCGACTGGCGGGCGCCGTCCGACGCCAGGGCCACCGCCTGGCTCGCCGAACTCGACCGTAACGGCCCGCAGCCCTAGCGCCGCCGCGCCGGTTGACCGGCATCGACCAGATCCTGCTGTCGGTGGCCATGCCACCGGTGCGGCAGTGTCACAGGTCGCGAAAGCCGTCGTTGAGGCATGCGAGAGATCGGTCGAGTGCGGCGGGGATGTCGACGACGTCGCTTTCCGCGCTGGCCAGGTGAACGCTCATGGTGATCCCGACGATCGCCCCGGCCAGCGTGCGTAGTTCCAGGTCGTCGGCCACCGGCCCGGTCCGCCCGCTGCGGCTGGCTCCGCTGCGGCTGGCGAGGAGCGCGACGAGGTCTGCCGTGGACNCGACGAGATGATCCAGGTGTGCGGCGCGTAGTTCCGGGACGATCATCATCAGCTCGGTGCGCCGGTACTGGTCGGCGAGCTCGGTCGGCGACAGTTGCGCGAAGCTCTCTCTCAGTGCGGCGCGAAACGCGTCGACGAGACCGGTTCCGTCGGGCTGGCCACGCAGGCCCTCGACGACGCTCGAGTCGAAGTAGTCCCACAGCACCACTTCCGACTTGGTGGCGAAGTAACGGAAGTAGGTGCGCTCTGACACTCCGGCCGCCTCNGCGATGTCCGCCACGGTGGTGTGGTCGTAGCCTTGCTGCCGGAACAACCGGAGAGCCTCGGTCTGAATGCGGCGCTTCGTGGCGGCCTTCTTGGTCGCGCGCCGTCCCGGCGCAGGCATGGGGGCCGAGCCGGCGACAGGGGCCGGGCTAGCTGGCATGAGCGTCCGCTGCGGTGTCGATGTCTGGCCTCCTCACGGTCTCCTTGGTACCACCGGCCTCGGCCCCGGGAAACAACAGGGCCGCGATCAGGCCGCCGACGGCGGCGATGCCGGCCGAGACGAGCAGCGCGTCGCTCAGACCGTGCGCGAAGGCGCTGTGAACATTGTGCAGAAGTTCGTCCGACCGCACGCGGCGAGCGGCCTCGGTGCCGTCGAACACGCCGCCGCGTGCCTTCTCCGCCAGCTCGGGGGGAAGACCGGTGAGCTGGAGGTGGGCACGATAGGCGGCGAGGGACACGCTACCCAGGATGGCCGACCCGAGCGGCCCGCCCACCTCCTGGAGGGCCTGCATCAGGGCCGAGGCGACACCGGAACGCTCGGGTGGGAGCTGGGCCAGCGCCGCGGACGCGGCCGTGGACAGGGTCAGTCCCAGTCCCAGTCCGGTCACCGCCATCCAGCCGGCGATGAACGCCCCGCCCGTGTCGACCGAGGTGAACGATCCGAGCAGCAGTCCCGCCGCCAGCACGACGAACCCGGCGCTGAGCACGCGCCGGCCGCCCAGGGCCCGCGCGGCGGGTTCGGCCACCGGCGCTCCGAGGACCAGGCCACCGATCAGGGGCAGTAGCCGCAGCCCCGAGCCGATGGCGTCGGTCCCGACCACGGCCTGGAAGTACTGAGGCATCGCGAACAGCACGCCGATCATGGCGAGCGAGGACACCGCGGCGAGCGCGATCCCCCAGGTGAATGCGCGACTGCGAAACAGGGTGGCGTCGACCAGCGGCTCGCCGCCGGGCTGGGCGGCCCGGCGCTGCTCGTAGCGTACGAAGCCGACGAGCAGCACCACCCCCGCCGCCATGGGCCCCAGCGCCGAGATCGAGATCCAGCCGTTCGATCCCGCATCGACGAATCCGTACACCAGGGCGACCAGCCCCGAACTGAAACCGACGATGCCGACCCAGTCGATCCGTGGACGATGGGGGGCACGCGATTCCGGCACCAGGACGACCCCGACGACCAGGGACAGCACGACGACCNGCACGTTGATCCAGAAAACCCAGCCCCACCAGAAGCGGGTGAGCAGCCAGCCGCCCAGCAGCGGTCCGGCCGGCAGCGCGAGGAAGTTGACGCCGGCCCAGATTCCGACCGCCCGCGGCCGTTCCCGCTCGGTGAACAACACCGTCACCGCCGACAGCGCCATGACGATCACGCCGGCGCCGGCCACGCCGCCCAGGGCCCGCGCCGCGATGAACACTGCGGCCGAGGTCGACTCGGCCGAGCAGATCGAGGCCGCACCGAACACTGCCAGCGAGGCGAGCATGACGCGCCTGCGGCCGTACCGGTCGCCCAGGACGCCGATGGGCAGCATGGCCGCGGCCAAGGCCAGCAGATAGGCCGAGGAGAACCACACCAGATCGGTCGCCGAGGCATGCAGCGCGGGCGCCAACGTCGGCAGCGCCACCGCCAGGACGGTCCCGTCCAGACCGACCGCGAACACCGCCNGAGCGATCCCGCCCAGCNCCCACCACGTGCGATCCCTCACGGATCCTCCCAAGCACGAAGTGTCAGTGGCTGCCAGATTAGAGATAATGGCAGTCACTGACAAGTTCTCGGGAAGCCGCCCACGTCACGAGGCAGAGTGAGGCCGCCGCCCGCGCAGACATGGGCACCGGCGGGTGCAGCGCAGGGGCGTTCAGGTGGATATGCGACGCGCCGGCTCGCCGATGAGCGCCGCCCCGGCCCCGACGCGCGTGGCGCGGTTCCGCGGAACACCAGCGGTCCGCGGACAGGGCCGTCGAGGTCGAGGTCAGCCTGCCGCGGGTTCCGCCGCTCTCTGGTCCGGCCTGACCGCCGGGTCCGGGTCCGGGTCCGGCGGATCCGCGGAGCGGGCGGGCGGGCGGCGGGCGAAGAGGATGGCGAGGCCGGCGGCGGCGGACAGGCCGGCGGCGGCCAGGTAGGCGACGGTGAACGGGGCGGCGCGCAGCGCGTCGCCGACGATCGCCGACAGCAGGCTCATCCCGATCACGGCGCCGATCTGATTGGCGGTCTGCTGCAGCGAGGTGGCCAGGCCGAAGCTGTCCGCGGGGGCGGCATTGCCGGTGATCACCAGCAGCGGCGGCTGGGCGTGCCCGAACGCCAGCCCGCTGACGATCAGACCGGCGATGACCACGGGGAGCTGGTGGGCCTGCGTGCCGAGGGCGAGCACGGCCAGGGCGATCGTGTAGACCCCGCCGGCCACGCCCGCGAGCAACCGCGGCGGGATCCACGCCCCCAGCCGGCTCGCCGACGGCGCCGCCAGCGCGATCGACAGGGTGCGGGTCATCGTCACCAGGGAGGTGGCCGCGACCGACAGCCCGAACACGCCCTCCAGCAGCAGCGGCGTGACCAGGAAGTTACCCATGTGGGCGGCGCCGAGCAGGAACGAGCTCGCCCCCGCGGCCCGGATGTCCCGCTCGACGAGCAGCACGGTCGGGATGACCGGCATGGCCGTGCGCCGCTCGACNACGACCAGCAGCCACAGCAGCAGCGGGACGGCCACGAGCAGGCCGATCACGATCGGCTGCAGCCCCCAGCCGGCGGCCCGGTTGACCCCGAAGGTCAGCGNGAACGTCGCCGCGCCGAGCACCAGCGCGCCGGTCTTGTCCAGCGTCAGGCTGCGGTCGCCGGCGTCGACCGGCAGCACCTTCACCGCGGCGATCAGCGGGACCAGGGCGATCCCGGCCTGCATGAGGAACAGCGGCCGCCACCCGATCGAGTCGATGACCAGGCCACCGATCGCGAGCCCGCTGACCGACGCCCCGGACAGCACCCCCGACGCCCAGGCCGACGGCCGCACCCGCTCGTGCGGCGGGAAGGCGTGGAACAGCATCGCGAACGACGCGGGGATCGTCGCGGCGCCGGCCACCTGCGCCGCCGCGCGGAAGGCGATGAGTGACACCGGGTCCCAGGCCACCGCGGTCGCCACCGAGAACACCACGGCGAGCACGGAGCCGACGAGGAACGTGCGCCGGTGCCCGCGGATGTCGCCGACCCGGCCGAGGATCGGCATCGCCACCGCCTGCGCGAGCAGCGAGCCGGTCACCGCCCAGGAGATGACGTCGACGCTGCTGTGCAGGTCGCCGGCCACCGTGCGGATCGACACGGACAGCACGGTCGCCGTGAACGTCGTCGCGAACATCCCCGCCAGGCAGGTCAGCAGGATGAGCTGCCGGTCCCGGCGCCCCGCCGGCCCGGAACCGCCCGTCAGCCCGGAACCGCCCGCCAGCCCGGAGCCGCCGGCGGGGACTGCGGGGGCGACGGGGGCGGCGCGGCCGGCTAAGGGCGCGTCCTCGGCGAGGTCCGCGGCCGGTTCGGCCGGCACGAATGACGGGGGCGACGGTGCGGCCCGCCCCGGGCCCTGGTCCTGCGCAACCACGCTGCTCCCCTCCAGGCCCGCGGGCCAAACCTGCCGATCGTCAACCGCGGTTGTGCCCGGACGCAACCAGTTGCCCGACGCCGGCGCCGGGACGACCACCCCAGCGGACGGCGCCGGTTCAGAGCTGGGTGCAGTTGGCGGTCGCGGAAGTGGGGTGCCGCAGGCTTTCCGCAGGCGTGGCGGACGCGACGGTCGTCACCGTGGCGTCCGTCGGGTCGAACCGGCGGATGAGCACCGGTGCGCTGCTCGAGTCGCCGTACCGGTCGAAGCTGATGTAGCCGTTCGCGCCGGCGAGGGCGAGATCGCCGCAGGTGCCGTTCAGGACCGCCTTGATGTTCGCGCGGAGCTGGCCGGGCGGCGGGGTGTTGAGCTCGGCGGCGCCGATGGCCCGGGCCAGGACCGACATCGCGTCGAAGGCGACGATCGTGTGCCCGGAGATGAGCCGCTGCGGGGTGTCGCGCACCCGCGCCGCCCACTGCCCGGGCACCGCGCTGCCTGCGCCGGCCTGCTCCAGGTAGGACGGCGGGATGTCGCCGGGCTGGGCGAGGCCGAAGTCGGCGAAGTAGAAGGTGTGGCCGCCCATGGCGCCCGCCGCGATCTCCCCCGGGTCGGTCTCCAGCTCCATCGCGTCGTCCCCGGAGATGATCGGCAGACGCGGGTCCACCCGGCCGCAGGCGGACCCGGTCAGCGCCTCCAGCAGGGTGTTCACGCTGGTGGTCCGGCCGGTGTAGATGATCAGGTTCGGCGGCTGCGGGCCGGCGCAGCGCGCGCTGAGGGTGTGGCCGAGCACGCCCAGCACGGTGGGGCCGCCGTCCGCGGCGCTGGCCGCCGCCGCCTGCTCGGCGTCGGGGAAGGGCACGTGGACGGCCGGCGCGGCGCGGGGCAACCGGCCCAGCTCGGTGCTGACGTCCTGGGCGAGGTTGTCGCTGTAGTGGTCGGCGTTGGCGCCCTTCGGGCCGTTGGCCACCCCGGCGGAGACGATCAACGGCCGGACCGGCTCGTCGCCGCGCCCCTCCCGCTTCATGATCTCGGGGATCGCCCGCGCGATGACGCCCGCCTCCCGGCGGTTGGTCGGCCCGACCCGGAAGTACCAGTCGAACGCGCGGCGGGTCTGCCCGGGCGGCCCGACGGGCCGGGTGAAGCCGTCGTCGGAGGCGGTGGACGACACGATGGGGAGATGGGTGGTTCCGCTGAGTGACGCCACCGCCTGGCGGGCGGCGGAGGTGCTCTGGAACAGGCCCAGGACTCCGGCGAGCCCGGGATCGGCGCGGGCCACCGCGTCGATGCGCCCGGCGACGGTGAGCGCCCCGTCCGAATGCCAGCCGACGTTGGCGACCAGCAGCCGGATCCGGGACCGGGAGCGCGCGCCCGGGGCGTCCGCGGCGGCGTTGATCGCCGCCTGCGCGAGCTGGGCCCCGAGCAGCTCGTTGAGTCCCCCCTGCCCGACGGTCGTCGGCGAGTCGGCCTGCCCGCCGCCCGGGCGGGAGTGCAGCCCGGTCAGCGGCGCCGCGACCACCACCGTGTACACCCCGCCCTTGCCGGCGAGCGCGGCGTTCTGCCGACCGATCGTGGTCANCAGCGCGACGAGATCCGGCGAGGTCGCGTCGAAGGTGTACGCACCGTCGCTGAACCCGATGCACTGCCCGTCGTGGGATCCCACCCAGGTCGCCGCGGCCGGCAGCGCCGTCACGGGGTCGGGCGCCTGACAGGTGCGCGACGATCCCGATCGGCCCAGCCCCGCGCCGAGGACGGCCCCGGCGGCGACGGCGCAGGCGAGGACCACCGCGGCAAGCACGTACGGCAACCGGCCCCGCGGGCGGAACCGGCGCCCCGCGTCGTCGACGTCGCCGTCGCCGTTATCAGCCTTGTCGGCGTCGGCTTTGGCGGGGTCGGCTTTGGCGGGGTCGGCTTTGGCGGGGTCGGCTTTGGCGGGGTCGGCTTTGGCGGGGTCGGCGGGGTCGGCGGGGTCGGCGGGGTCGGCGGGGTCGGCGGGGTCGGCCTTATCGGCTTCAGCGGTCGGGCGGGCCGAGCCGGTGGCAGTCTCGATGGTTGCGCCGGTAGCGCGCGTCAGGTCGGTCAGGCCCGGGGGCTCCGGGGGCTGCGGAGCGGTCCCGGAGGCGACCGCCGGCTTCCGGCCGCTCCCCTCGGTGAGAAGCGCGGCGTCGACCTCACCGTGCCGGATCAGCTGGGTCAATGCGAGCGTGACCTGGGCTTCCAGGTTGTCGGCGGTGCGGAAGGTACCGACGGTCACACCGGCGGAACGCAGCCGTTCCCGGAATGCCTCGACCAGCTCGAGATCACGATCGGTGAGACTGCGCGGAATGGGGGTGTCCTCGTGCAGCAGGAACAGCAGCCGGGGAATCCCGGTCTCGACCGCCGTGAGGAACTCCAGTTCCGTATAGGAGACGGGCGTGGGATGCGGCAGGCCCGCCGGCGGGCCGGGGAACCCCGCCGGGTCGCCCGCCGGCCGGCCGGTTGCGGGCTCGCCGGCCGCCGCGGTGCCGTCGCCGTGCAGTCCGCCGGCCACCAGCGAGCCGTATCGGAAGCCGATGACCCCGATGTACACGTCACACCCACGGACCTGCTCCTGACAAAAGGACGCGGGCACCTTGCTGACCGCGGTGAAATCCTCCATCGAGATGGCGATGTGCCCGCTACGGCGCACGGCGTCCGACGCCGCCCGCACGAAGGCCCGATCAGCCGGATACCTGTTCATGTCCGACGTGTGACTGACAAACACCCGCAGGCCGACGCGCACCCCATTCCCCCGTACGTCGTGGGAAGTACCTGACCGGACAGTACCTAATGGGCGCCCGCAACCCGCCGCACACGGACCAGGCCCGGCGAAGCCGGGCGGGGGCCCGGCGTCACGGTCGCGGGATGAGCCGGAATGCCGCCCTCCGCCCGCGTCCTGCAACGGCTCGGCCCGCGCCGCGAGGCGTACTTCGGCCGCAACGAACGCCTGCGCGGCGCGTGGACCGACGAGATCGTCTACGCCCTGCTCGCCGACGAGTGGGCCGCCCGCGGCTCGGCTACCCGGCGGTGAAGGCCATGATGTAGGTGGCCGGATGGGTGGCGCCCGACTGGTCGAGGACCGGGCCGCCGTCCCAGCGCAGCGGGACCGAGGTGAACGTGTCCGGCGGGGTGACCAGGACGCGTACGGGGAGGAACNCGCCGCTGTCGCCGGGTTCGGTGACCAGATATGTCAGGTTCGCCGAGGCGTGGGCGCCGGGTGGNAGGTCGATCTGGCCGGGTCGGACGAGCGGCGATCGNACGACGTCGTAGGTCGATCCGTCGCGGGCGACGAACTGCACGCCGGGGTATCCGGTGACGGTGCAGCGCCGCGGCGACCGGTTCGTCACGACCACCGGGCGCTGATGCTGCCCGCCGTCCGCGCCGTCCGCCGCACCGAGCGTGACGGTCAGATCCCCCGCCTCGCACCGCGGGACCGACGACGCACCACCCACCGCGGCCACCGTCGGCGACGAAGAGGTCGCCGAGGACGGCCGCCCCGTCGACGAAGGGACCGCCGACGAAGAGGCCGCCGACGCGGACGCCGGGAGCGGGCTCGTGTCGGTGGCCGCCGTGGAGCCACCACAGCTGGCGGCGNACAGGAGGGCGGCCAGCGAGATCGCCACCAGGCCAGGACGCCCACGGGGTCCAGCACGCATGTCACACCTCCACACTCGCCGGCCCGAGCCGCGCCGGCCCAAGCCTCGTCGACGACGGCCAGGTGATCATCGTCATGGACGCCGGCCGGCTCGTGTCCTCCGCCACCCACCGACGCACGCCAGCAGCAGGCCCACGCATCCGGCCGACCGCCATCCGGGGCGTAGGCTCGACGTCCCGTCATGAAGTCCACCGGTGTCCGAATCCCGCCGGAAAGCGACTATATCGACAGGTTCCTCCGATGGATCCTTCGGGATCACCACGTCGGGTACCAGCGGGCGGTTCCAGTCTCCGGCGATCCGCCGGCCACCCCACGGTGAAGGTCCGACCAAGAGCCGGGACGATTTGCATCGAAAATCGATATGGTTCGCCTGTGGACCCCTCGCGCACGGCCGGCCGGCTGGATCTGGATCTGGATCTGGATCTGGATCTGGATCTGGACGAGCTGACCACGGCGATCGAGGACTTCAACTCGATCTTCATTCGGCTGCCGGCGGTCCGCCGGCTCGCCTTCTCGACCCTGTCGGTGCTGCACACGCTGGCCCGCCGCGGGCCGCTGCGCCTGACCGACCTGACGGCGACGGAGCCGCTGGGGCAGCCGGCGCTGACCAGCCTCGTCGGGAAGTTGGAGCGCGACGGGCTGGTGTCCCGCCGCCGGGATCCGAACGACGGGCGCGCGGTCCTGCTGTCCCTCACCGAGCGGGGCCGGCAGATCGTCGACGCCCGTCACGCCGACCGGGTCGCGAACCTGGCGCGCCTGGTTGACCGGCTGGACGACCAGGAACGCGCCACGCTCACCGCGGCGGTGGGCGTCCTGACCCGACTGACCGGGATCGCGGCGTCCGACGAGGCCGCCGGCCCCGCCCAGCGACGCCGGCCGGAGCCGCAAGGCCCATGACATGCAGCAGGACGCCACCCGTGTCGACCGGATCGTTCCCGCTCGCGCAGACCCCGATCCACGTGTCCGACGAGGTCCTCGACGACCTGNGCCGCCGGCTGCGACGTCGGTGCGCTNGTGAGCGTCCCCGGATCGGCCACTACACCTGGGCTGCAGCTCCACCAGTGGGCGGACGTCAGGGATCGGAGTCGGCCTGGCCGTGTAACCGGGCCCCATGTGGTCCCGTCGCATGCGTGACGGTGCCCTCCGTGCTCGCCTCGCTCGGTCGCATGAGGATTCGCCCAGCTATGGACATCCGGACGCGAGAACGGTCGCGAGGGCCTCCTTGACCAGCATCGGGCTTGCTTCCATGGTGTGGAAGTCGGCGACGACGACACGATCCGGCTCGATGCCCTCGGCGGCGAGCACGTCGACGGTCTTCGCGATGCGAGGGCTGGCCACCGCCTGGTCGAACGCCTCCAGCGGGTGTTTGACCACCAGGGCCGCCTGCCGTGGCCCGCTCGCGACGAGGCAGGACGGCGCCGGTGTGGCGACCTCTCGCATGGCCGGTTGGGCCTTCAGCCAGCCGGCNAGCGCGCGTTCCGCGCGGTCGGGCCCCGGGGTGAGCAGGCCGTGGCGGAGCACGCCGAGAAGGTCGCGGGCGATCCGCCAGTCGAGGAGCGGGTGGTAGGCCATGTTCGTGTAGTCGCGCAGGCACTGATAGCAGGACGACATGCAGTCGTCCGCGTGGCCGGCGCGCTCCAGGACAGCCAGGTACCGCTGCACGGTGTCGAGGAATCGGCCGAGCTCGTCCGCCTCGCCCAGGTGGGAGCTGAAGCCCGCCCCGTTCTCCAGGGTGTCCGCGAGGAAGGCGTAGAAGGTCTGTTCGCCGCNGCGGGCCGCGGAGTGAATGCCGGCGATGATCTCCTGCGGTTGGATGTCGAGGTGCTCCGCAGCGGCGCTGCGCAGCAGGAACGCCAGCGAGTACCAGGCTGTCCGCAGACCATGGGTGAGGTCCGCCGCGACCCGCGGCGCCACTCTGCGCAGGTTGAGCCGCAGTCCCCCCGCCGGCGGCGTGGGCGTGTACGAGCCGAGGAAGAACAGATCGGTGTGCAGGACGGCACCGAGCGCCGCCCGAGTGACCTCCCCCCTGGGCACCCGGATCCGCGGGTCGTCGAGGTGGTCGACCACCGTGGTTTCCAGATATCCACCCCAGTCATGGCCCGCGCGGGCGAAGGTGAACATCCGTCCCAGGTTGTCGTTGACGATGTAACGATCTCCCTGGCCGGACAGGGCGACGAGGTTCTGCTGTGTCGTCTCCTCCCGCAGCCGGTCGAGGTCGCTGGTGACCCGGGCGACGATCCGGCGCGGCGACCACGTGAACGCGCCGTCGAAGTCGCGGGCCGCCCCGGCACGGAATCCCAGCGGCTGGCGGACCTGCACCACCCGGTAGCCGCCCCGGCCGCACGCCGGACAGAGGGCCACAGCGTCGATGTCCACCAGCTCGTCGACATGGTTGCAGTCCATGCACAGGCCGAGATGACGCTGCTGGACGAGTGGCTCCGGCAGCGGCGAGACTCCACGGTATGACGGTTGGAAGCTGGTCACGCCGACCACCGTGTGCACCCATCCGTCCCGGACGATCTCGCTGCCAGGGGCGAACTGGGACAGTGCGATCGACAGGTCACGATCGACGACGTCGTCGGGCGGCCACGGGAACGACCTCGTCGGCCTGGACAGGTGCAGCAGCCGGACCTGCGTGGGGAACCCGAACATCGGCAGCCAGCCGGATTCGGCGAGCCGCTGGCTCAGCGCCTCGTGGCCGACCACGCGCGCGGCCACCTCGTCGATCGCGTCGGGCAGCCGCCGGACGCCGTCGATCGCCTCGTCGACCGTCGTCGGGACAGCCGCGTGGGCCGACAGGGCGTGGAAGGCCGCCGCGACCGCGTCGGTGTTCGCCGCCAACCAGCGCCGGATGTGCCCGCTGCGTGACGCCCATTCGTCGATCGTGCCGTACTCTCCATGGACGTTCGGCTGCCGACCGTCCACCCGCAGATCGTCGGGGAGGTCGCGGAACGCCTCGCGGAGGATGGTCGCGCTCAGCGAGCGCTCGAAGATCTCCCGTTGGCCCATCGCCAGGTACGGCGCAGGTGTCGGATCGTTGGTGATCGCCGTCGGGTTCTGGAAGTAGTGCTCGTCGTGGCTGCGGCCGCGGCAGACGGTCAACGCGACGGCGACCGGCGAGCCACGCCGCCCGGCCCGTCCGACGCGCTGCTGATAGTTGTAACGGGTGGGCGGCATGTTCGCCATCGCGACGCTGGCCAGCGCCCCGATGTCCACGCCGGCCTCCATCGTCGTCGTGACGGACAGCAGATCGAGCCCCTCGGCCAGCGGGATCTCGTCATCGAGGAACACGTCCTGGAAGATCGCCTGGCGGCGCTGGCGTTCGGTGCGGCCGGTCTGGCCGGTCAACTCCGCGCAGGCCAACCGGAACCGGCCGCGCCCGGTCGACGCCTTCCACCCGTAGTAATCCTCGCCGGAGTCCCTGGGCGGGCTGCTCGCCTCCTGCAGCCCGGTTCGGCACTGCGTGCAGACGAGGCTGCCCGGATGCAGATGCTGGCGGCGGCAGCCCGGACAGGTCCAGGCCGCCTCGGCCGGGCGTCGCACCACGNCCTCCTTCGGATCGACGAGGTAGCCGCGGACCGCCTTGTCCCAGCCGTGTTCCGCTCGTGCCTCGACCTCGCCGGCGTCGAGGCCGTGTGCCTGGCCGACCGCGCGCCAGAAGGCCCGCAGCCGTCCAGGCGGGCGCGAGCCCTCGTCCCGGTATCCGACAAAGCGACGCAGCTCCGCGAGGATGCGGATGCTGGCGCGGGCGATCGCTGTGGGGTCGGTGGGATCGAGGGTGAGTCGGCGGGCTCCCGGCCGCATGTCCAGCCAGCCGAGGCCGAGCGACTCGAAGTCACGGCCCGCGCCGGAGAGCAGGTTCTCGATCACGTTTTCCAACAGGTCGGCCTCGGCGCCTTCCAGACCAGAGCGCTGCGAGTCGGTGAGCGTCCCGCGGACGGCGGGAACCGCTCCCGACCACTCGTAGAACTCGTGCCATTCGTCGTCGCCGTACTTCTGCCGGGACGGCTGCGNCCCAGCGGGATTCACCCCCATGCGGACAAGCCGCTGCTGGATTTTCGGAACCAGCGACCGCAACGTCGGAGGCTCGACGAGCTGGGACTCCACCGCCGCCGTCACCGACTCGTCGCCGCTGATCCACGCGAAGACCAGCGTCTGGAAGGTGACGCCGAAACGCTGGCTCAAGCGGTCGTAGGCCGCCTTGTTCTCCGGTGTCTTTGCGCCCTGGGTCCACCGGCGAGCNGCCTCGATGTCGACTGCGGCACCGTCGTCCTCCCCGAGGATCTCGACGAGGAGCAGCCGGACCAGGTCCTGGTAGTGGCGCAGCCCGACGCCCGCGGCCATCTTGGCGGCGTCCTGCCGGCTGTCCGAGAACAGCAGAACCTTGCGTTCCCGTTGGTCGAGCTGGCCGGCCAGCTCGGTGACGAGCACCTGGTTGATCTTCTCGAAGCCGGTGCGCATCAGTCGCAGCGGCGACCGGTAGCGCAGCGGGTCGGTGGGCGCGAGCGGACGCGCTCGAGACGCACCCTTCCTGTACATGATCTCCCAGTCGGCGCCGCAGGCGGGGCAGCGGGTGGGAAACGGCGGGATCGTGCCGCGGTCGACGCCCGTCCCTCGCTTCGCCGAGACATGGAAGCTCCAGCCGGTGAAGCCGTGCTCCCCGTTACTCAACCGGCCGGTGGTCGGGTCAAGCTCACTACGCCGGAAGGTGAAGGTCAGCTCGCCGCGCTTCCAGGAGGCGTCGTCGTCGGCCTGCTGCGGCTGCGTGGAGGGCCAGTAGACGATGTAGTTCGCCGCCGTGCGGTCGACGGCAGCCTGCTCTGGCAGCCGCGTGAGCTCGGGAACGTCCGGGAACAGCTCGCCACGGAAGGTGGCTCGCTCGGTCTCGGCCGCGACGGTGAACCCGCCGAGCATGACGTCTCCGCAGCTCTGGCAGAAGACGAGTTCGAGCACGCGACCGCCGCAGTGACACCGGTCCCGCGGTTGGGCGTAGAGCCGGCCGACGGTGCGTGCCCGCCCGCCGTTCGCAACGGGGGCCGCGTCGACCAGGCCAGCCGGGTCGTCCGGGTCGTCGACGGCGGAGCAGGCTGGGTCGGTGCATGCCCAGATGCCGCTGACATTGCGGAAGAACAGGTGCGCGCGGATCTTCGGCAGGGCGTCGGCCCCATCGGCGGCGCCAGCCGTGCGCAGTGTTCCGAGCAGGCCCCGTAGCGCCGTCTGGCGCTCCGGTACGGCCACAGCGGGAAACAGACGGGCGGCGAGATCGGATGCTGTGCGGGTCACCGACCCACCGTGGTCCGGGTCCTGCAACGCGGCGCGCAACGCGTCTGGGGCGCCGGTGCGTCCGAGCAACTGGGACGCGTCCGGCGGGGTGAGATCGGCCGGACCGGCGGCGGCGCCGAGCTCGGCGGCGGCGCCGCTGAGGTCGATGGTTCTCCGTGATGGGTTGATTACCCTTCCGGCGACGAAGTCGAAGCTGTCCGCGTCGACGGCGAAGAACTCGGAAAGGAAGCGGCGATCCCGTTGCGGGTCCAGGGAGGCCGATGCGGCGAGGATCCGCAGTTTCTCCGGCCGGCCGGCGATCCCCAGCCGATGTCGGAGGTTGCGCAGCAGGTAGGCGACCTCGGTGCCGGCGGTGCCACGGTAGAGGTGCAGCTCGTCGACGACCAGGGTGAAGCAGTTTTCGGGTTTCCGGGCGAGCCAGTCCCGGGTCGTGTCGAAGAAGTTCTGGTCCCGTGCCCGGCCCAGCATGATGTTGAGCATCGAGTAGTTGGTGATGAGGATGTCCGGCGGCGCCGCCGCCATGTCCCAGCGGGAACGCATCTCGGCCCCGTCGAGCCGGGGGACGAAGTGGCGGGCGTCACCGCCGGTGCGCCAGGCCTGCCGGGCGCGTCGCTCGGTGGCGCGCAGATATCCCCGCAGCTCGGAGAGCTGCCGATTCTCGCCGGGCTCGCCGGTGACGGGGGTGGCGCCGGTGTAGCGGCCGAAGAAGAGCCGGTGGCCGCCGCGGTGGCGGTCCAGCCAGCCGCGGGCCTCGTCGCTGTCGAGCGCCCGCCGCAGCCGCACCAGCTGGTCGTCGACGAGGGCGTTCATCGGGTAGAGCACGAGGGTGCGCACCGCCGCCGGGCGGCCGGTCTCGCCCTGTCGCTGAGCCTCGAACGGCCCCGACGTCCGCCACCAGGGCACCAGCGGCATCGAGCCGCCGGTCCAGGCCCGCGACTCGGCCAGCAGGCTCGCGATCACCGGCAGCAGGAAGGACTCCGTCTTCCCGGACCCGGTACCAGCGGTGATGACCATGTTCCGGCCCGGTTCAAGCCCGGCCGCCAGCGCCTGTTCCTGGTGGATGTAGAGGCTGCGGCCCGGCGGCAGCAGGCCGCAGGCGGCGAATTCGGCGAGTTCCGGCGGCGCGCCGACCCGACGGCCCGACTCCGCCGGAGAGCAGCCGGTCGTCACATATTCGGGCCGCAGCTCGATGAGCGGCTCGGTGTAGATGCCGCCGGGCCGGTCGAGCAGGGCCCGCCGCTCGCTCGCCAGCCGGTCGTCGGCCAGACCGAACGGCGTGTCGTAGTACCGCAGGTAGGCGCTGCGCAGCGCGTCGAACGTGCCGTAGACATCGAGCCCGGACCGNCCGCCGTTCATGCACACACCTTCAGAGTCGAGGACAGTGATGTCGCGATGCGATCGGCGACGTTGCGCGGCACACCGTCGTACATCACCTGGCCAGGTGTCCGGTCGAGGACGGGCGGAAGCCCTGTGCACAACACGGCGATCCGCCGGTGCGCGAGCGGCAGCGGCATCCCGCTGTCGACGGACAGCACTCCGACCGCGCCGTCGCCCTTCCCTTCCTCGAACTCCCAGCGCAGTGGTTGGCTCGTTTCGCCGCCCACGAGATACCTGCCTTCGGCCGGGGTGGTCCAGAACCACCGGTCGCCGCGGCAGAGGAGGTATTCCTTGGCTGTGCCGTAGGTCTCCCGCTGGTAGAGGCCGTCGCCGAGGTGACGGCGGTCGGCAGCCTGGAAGGTCATCGTCCGGCGGTTCCAACGGGCCATCGGCGGTCCCTGGCGCCCCGGTGGCTCCGCCGGCCTCCCCGGTTCCACCGCACGCAGGGTCGCGCTGCGCCGGACCGCCGCGTCGGGCTCAAGGGGCAGGCCGCCACGGGCCGCCGCCGCAGACAGCCGCTGGTCGTCCTCATAGACCAGCCACCAGGTGGACGGCATGGGAAGCTGGCCCCGGCTGTCGTTGCGGTGGACGACAACCCGTACGCCCGCCCCCATAGCGGCCTCGAGCTGCGCCTCGCGGACCACTCCCGTAAACAGGGCGACGCTCTCGCGACCGGGGAGTGTGGCCAGCCCCGAAGGCTGTGCCTCCCATTGGCGTTGACGCCAGTCGACCGCGAGAACACCCAGTTCGTTCATGGTCAGAACCAGCCGGCGCGCGCGGGTGAGGTCCGTCGGGTCGACCCGGTCGCCCGCGTACCAGGCGATGGTCCGGTACAGGGAGGCAAGCGACCCGCCTTGGCGATCTGCCAACCAGGCGAGAAGAACATCCGGATCGAACGTCACCGTGTCTTCCAGCCAACCTCGTGAGTGATCATGCTTCGATGGTTGAGGACGGCCTGCTGGTAGCGCCGCCAGGCCTGCTCGTGCGGCTGGCCGGCCTGGCTCGAGAGCACGAAGTGCGCCCATGCCTGCGCGTCGGCGGCCGTGAGGCGGCCGATGTTCGGGGAGTCGTCACGTAGCTGGCGGACGATCGTGCTCGATCCGGCCGCCGCCAGCCACACCGCCTCCCGCGGCGGGATGACTCGGTAGCTGAAGGCCCGCAGGGTGGTGCCCCGCCGCGTCCACCACCGGGGCGCGGCCGGTTCTCCGACGGGGGTCACGTGCCCGTCAACGTGGAGGAAGTACACCTTCGCTCCGTGCGGAACCGTCAGCGACCGGCCCGAGCCGGCGGGCAACCCCTCGATGTCGCCGGCGGTGGTCGGACACTGCGGCGGGTGCAGCGTGAACCGCCGGGTGAACCCGCCCGCTTGCACGGTGTAAGTGCCCTCGGCGAGACCGAGCGACCGGAGCCGGATGACTCGGCCGGTCGGCGGGGGGCGTAGGCGTCGCCCGTTGAGCAGGACCGGGGCCGCGGTGTCGAACCCCGCGGGCAGCGCAACGTCGGGGGGACCCTCGAGGAGGTAGCGAGACCCTCGCGCGCCCTCGCCACTCTCCCGGCCGATCCGCAGCCCGCCGACCAGTCGCAGCCGCGGCGAGGCCCGCACCGCCACACCGATCCCAAGCCGATCGAACACGGCGGTCGCCGCCGCAGCGTCGGTAAACAGCACGTCCCNCAGCACATGCCAACCCGGGAACGGGCCCTGCTCAGGGTCGACGTCGCCCACCGCGGCGCGCACCGCGTCCACCACGGCGCCGAGCCGATCGTCGCGCACGACGAACAGCAGCGGCTCGTCGGTGTCGACCGCGTCGCCGGCGACCCATGCGCCGGCCGCGTCGTCCTCGGCTGCGACCAGCAGGTCGCGAGGGCGTTGGGCGATACGCAGCCGGGTGCCGGTCGCCGTCAGGCCCCGTACCAGCGCCGTCTCCACCGCAGGCAGATCGCCGGTGAGGGTGTAGGAGGTCAAACCGGGCTCGGCGCGCACGGTGAGACTCCAACCGGCGCCGGTCAGCGCGTCGCCGTCGACACCGTCGACGATCGGTGCATGCCAGCCGGCCTCCCAGTTCCCCCAGTCGGCGTCGACGAATTTCGGTTGCAGGACCAGCCCGAGCCGTCCCGCCTCCATGGCCTGGCCGGGTACCTGGACCGGGATCGTCGGCCGGTGCGACGAGCCCGCCACCGCCGCGAGGATCCCGCCCAGAATCTCGTCCCGGTCCGATCGGGCGGTGGCGAGCGCTTCCTGCAGCGGAGGGGAGAGTCGCCCCGTGTCGAGTCCCTCCCAGCGACGCAGGGCCGAAACGAGTTCCGCCAGCGCCGCCGCCACCGCGGACCGCCCGAGCGGTGAACGGAAGAAACGCTCCAGTTCCGGCAGGTCACGTTCCCGGACGATGGCCTGGGACAGCGCAAGCACGATCCACGACTGGCTGCCTTTGCGGCGCCCGACGTCGGGAAAGGTGACGATGCCCCGCGCGCCGTCCTGCTCGCGCATCCACCCGCCGAGGATCTCCCAGTGAGCGGGGATCTGCTCATAGCTCATCCGCAGCCGCCGCAGGCTCTCCTGCTCGGTGCTGCGCGGCATGGGCAGACATTCGACGAGCCGCTGGTAGTAGTTGCTGGACCATACCCGGCCCTCGCGACGCATCAGGGTGCCGGCGAGCACGCAGACGGCGAGGAGCGGCAGGCAGGGCGGCGGCTGCACGCGCGTTCCCCGTTTCCAGGCCGACACGGTACGGAAGATGCCGTCGAAGATGTCGTACCGGTGATACCAGTCGAGCCGCGCCTGGACGGCTTCGACGAGATCCGGACCGTCCGGTCCGCGCAGCGCCTTCGCCTTGTCGTTGTCGACATAGAGGACGACCGGCCGGCCGGCCGCGCTCGGTCCGAAGAATTCCTCCGCAAGCCGGTCCTGCCACCACTGATACGGGTCCATCTACGGCCTCTTCCTCCCCCGGGACATCAGCCACGCACCGGCACCCGAAGCCGGGCAGGTGACATGCACCGCCGCGCAACGGCCGACCCCAACCAGTCCGACCATCACCTCTCATCATATTCCTCGTACGTTCCATTGCCGTTCATGCCTCGTCGGACAGCCCTGACCGGGCTCCCCGGTCACAGGTCCACGTTTCCGGCCGGCCGGCCCGGAACCCGATGCCGCGTCCCGCCGTCGTGAGACGCCGNCGTCGACAACCCACCCCGGCCATGCCCACCCAGACGGATCGTCTCCGCGGGGGTGCCGGTGGATCGTCTCCGCGGCGGCACGGAGCCCCGCCGCACCGACTGGTCTCATGGCATGTCCTCCGCCCCGACGCCGACGGCACACCCCCAGACCCCAGGTGCCGTGGCGCCGCACAGGTGCGCAGGTTTCCGCCTACACCGTTTCCGTGCGTCCCTTGTCGACGACGGATTCATCGGCGGAGAGTATCCGGCGGGAAGGAGCTCTCGACGGGAACGTGACCACCCGTCCCGATACTTTTTCAATCACCCGCCCAAGCGATCCCGCGAACTGGTCACCCAGATTCCCGGTCTCGTTGATGAGCCATCCCTGCGGGAACTCGACGAGATTCCGTGGACGGTCCGGGTCATCACTTTCGCGACCGAGAAGTGCGGAGGCTATCTCGCGAGCGCCCCGCAAACGATGGCAGCGGAGCCGGCCGGCCTAGCGTTGCCGGAGCCGACCCGTCTCACGCTCTGGCGCCGCGAGGCGGGGCCTGCGGCGGGTGGCCGGGGTGCGCAGGGACTCGTCGAACAGGACGCGACAATTGCGTCCCCGCCGCTTCGCCGCGTACATGGCGATGTCGGCGGCGTGCAGGATCGCGCGGGGGTCGGTCAACCCCGGGGCGGACACCGCCACGCCGATGCTCGAGGTGACCGGGGGGCCGTCCGACGGCGCGCGCACGGCGGCGGTTTCGACGATGCGGTCGGCGATCCCCAGCACGGACTCAGCCGAGGTGATCCCCTCGCACAGCACGGCGAACTCGTCGCCGGCGAGCCGGGCGACGGTGTCGCCGGGGCGCACGGCCCGCCGCAACCGCGTCGCCACCTCACGCAGCACCAGGTCGCCAGCCTGATGGCCGGCCAAATCGTTAACGGCCTTGAAGCCGTCGAGGTCGACGAAGAGCAGCCCGACCCGGTCCTGCCATCCGCCTGCCTCGGCCCGGGCGAGGGCCCGGCCAAGCCGGTCGAGGAACGACACTCGGTTCGGCAGGCCGGTGAGCCCGTCGCGCAGCGCGCGGCGGCGGGCGCGCGCCGCCCGCGCCGCCTCGAAGCCGCGCGCCGACACGACGGCGGTCGAGATCTGGCCGGCGACCAGGGCGACGAAGTCACGGTAGTCGCCGTCGAGCGCGAGCCGGTCGCTCAGGCCGGCCAGGAGCAGGCCGATCGGGTGGCCGTCGCGGCCGTTGGCGAACGGCACCGCCAGCGCTGACCTCGACGGCGCCGACCTCGCCAGCGCCGACCTCGACGGCGGCGAGCCCGATGACGGCAAGCCCGATGACGGTGTCACGCGCCGTGACAGCACTGTCGGAACGCGGATGCGTTGCCACGCTCGCTCGCGTCCTCGTCCTCGTGGCCGTTCGACCACTCCCCTCGCCGGCCGGTCCCGGTCGCTCGGCGGCCCAGGGCCGACCCTGCGGGCAGGCCGCGACCGCGTCACCGTCGGGCGGCCCTGACCTGTCACCGGCGACGCTCCTGTCCCGATCGCCCGCGCTCTCCCCGAGATTGCCGTCGCCCGCGGCGGCAAACCCCACCCCGATCCGCGTCGCGCCCGATTCACGTGGGGAGAACGGAGGGCCGGTCGGCGTCAGTTGCTGCCACCCGCCAGCTCGCCAGCGGTCCCCGCGAGACGCCGGGACGGCTCGTCGCGAGCAGCCGCAAGCTGCGCTTCCTCGGCCGCACCGGCGGCGGCAGGTACCGGGTCGACGATCCGGAGTACGTCGCCGCGGTGCTGTCCGGCGCGCTCAGGAAACGCGCTCAGGACAAAGGTGCCCGCATCTGAGCTTGTCGGGGCGTCAGCGCATCATCAGGGTGCCGCCGTCGACCGGGAAGATCTGGCCGGTCATGAAGCGGGCGCCGTCGCTGGCGAGGAAGGCGAGGACGGGGACGAAGTCGCGCTGGACGTCGCCGAGCTTCCCGCCGATCGGGATGCTGCGCGCCAGGTCGGCGTCGTGCGCGGCGAGCTGCTCGGCGGTCATCGAGGCGCGGGTCCGCTCGTACATCGGCGTCACGATCGCGGGGGCGACCGCGTTCACGGTGATGCCCTGCTTGGCCCACTCGACCGCCACGGTGCGGGTCCACGCGACGACGGCACCCTTGCTGGCGGCGTAGGCGGCCTTGTTCGGGTAGCCGAGCACGCCGGCGGCGGAGGCGAAGTTGATGATCTGGCCGCCGTGCTCGTGCAGGTGGGCGAACGCAGCCTGGTTGGTGAGCAGGGTGCCGGTGGCGTTGACCGCGAGGATCTTGTTCCAGTGGTCGAGGGAGAGCTCGGCGGCCGGTGCGGCGGGGGCGATGCCGGCGGCGTGGATGAGGACGTCCAGGCCGCCGAGGTGGGCGACCGCCTTCGCGAAGGCGGTGTCGACCGATTCGGGGTCCGTGACGTCGCAGGGGACGAAGCGGGCGCCGGCCTGCGCGGCGATCTGCTCGCCGGGATCGACGGTGATGTCGAGGGAGACGACCTGCGCGCCGAGACCGGGCAGCGTCTGCACGAGCCCCGCGCCCATCCCGCTGGCCCCGCCCGTGATCACTATGCGCCGCGCGTCAAGCCTGACCGCTGCCATGAAGCCGCCTCCCGCGTCCGTCCACACCGGTCGTCCGGTCAACGCGGCCGCCTGGTCCGACGCACAGCCCGGCCAGCGACACATCCCGGACGTTTCCTCTGGACGCTACTCCGCGCCTACCCGCACGCGGCGGATCAGCGGCCCTCGCGCCCGCCCGCGGCCAGGTGGGCGAAGTAGTGGGCGAACATCTTGGTGCCGCCGGCGGCCTGGGTCCAGTCGTAGTGCTCGTTCGGCGCGTGATAGCCGTGGCTGGGCAGGCTGAGGCCGAGCAGGATCACGGGGGCCTTCAGGTAGCGGTCCATGGTGAGCACGGCACCGATCGAGCCGCCNTCGCGGACGAACGCGGGGGTGACGCCGAAGGCGTACTCGACGGCCGCGCGGGCGGCGTCGGCGTGCGGGCCGGTGCGGGGGCCGAGGTAGGCGGGCAGGGCGGCCTCGAGCTCGACCTGGGCGTCCGGATGGCGGCGCTGGATGAAGTCGCGGACCAGCTCGAACACGGCATGGGGGTCCTGATGGGGAACGATGCGGGAGCTGAGCTTGACGCCGGCGCGCGGCGGGATCACGGTCTTCACTCCCGGGCCGGTGTAGCCGCCGGTGAAGCCGTGTACCTCGAACGTCGGCTCGCCCATGATCCGCGCCAGGACGGAGCGGACGTCGGTGGTGCGCAGCGAGGNCAGCCCGTGCATCGCCATGAAGGTGGCGACGTCGAAGCCGGACGCGACGAAGCTGTCGATCTCCTCGTCGGTCACCGGCGCGGCGGCGTCGGTGAAGCCGGGGATGAGCACGCGCCCGGTCACCGGGTCGAGGCACTCCGCCACGATCTGGGCGAGTTCGGCCAGCGGGTTGCGGGCCGGCCCGCCGGTGAGGCCGGAGTGGGTGTCGTTGGTGCCGGTCTCGATGGTCACCTCGAAGGTGACCAGGCCGCGCAGGCCGTAGTCGATGGCGGGCCGGCCGGCGGCGATCCAGACCGTGTCGGAGACGAGGACGGAGTCGGTGGCCAGCCGCGGCAGTTCCTGGCGGACGAAGGCCTCGAAATGGGGGCTGCCGATCTCCTCCTCCAGCTCCCAGACGAAGGCGATGTTGACCGGCAGCTCCTGGGCGATGGCGAACTGGGCGGCCTGCAGCGCGGTGAGCGCGGGGCCCTTGTCGTCGGTGCTGCCGCGACCGGCGTAGCGGTCCCCGGAGATGGTCAGGCGGAACGGCTCGGTGTCCCACTGCGCCGGGTCGGCGGGCTGGACGTCGAGATGGTTGTAGATCGTGACGGTGGGGCAGTCGGAACCGGCGATGTACTCGCCGTGGACGACGGGATTGCCGGACGTGGGCACGATCCGGGCGGCGAGGCCGGCGTCCGTCAGCAGCGTCGCGGCAAGGTCGGCCGTGCGCCCGATGTCGGGCTGGTGGGCGGGATCGGCGCTGACGCCGGCAATCCCGNCGAGGCGGGTGAGCCGATCCTCGAACTCGGGACGGCGGGCGGTGAGGTAGTCATCGAGCTGAGCGAGAGCGTCGGCCACGACGCGATCGTACGGACAGGTTCTGGCACGGGTTGATGGCCGCGGGCGGGGCACGGGAACAGGATGCGCATCGCCATCGTCGGAGCGTCCGGCAACATCGGTTTTCACCTGGTCCGCGAGCTGGCGGCCGACCGGCGGGTCGAGGAGGTCGTCGCGATCGCCCGCCGCCCGCCGCCCGGTTCCCCGTCCCGCGGTCGCCCGTCCCGCGGTCGCCCGTCCTCCGGTGTCCCGTCCTCCGGTGTCCAGCGGGGCAAGGTCCGCTGGCTGGCGCTCGACGTGGCGCGCCCCGGGGCCTTCGGCGAGCTGGAGAAGGCGTTCCGCGGCTGCGCGTCGGTCGTGCACCTGGCCTGGCTGATCCAACCTGAGCGGGCGACGGTCCGCACCGAGGCCACGAACGTCGCGGGGAGCGAACGGGTGTTCGCGGCGGCGCTGGCCACCGGGGTGCCGGCGCTGGTGTACGCCTCGTCGGTCGGCGCCTACCACCCCCGGGAGTCCCACCGGCCGGTCGACGAGAACTGGCCGATTACGGGGATCGAGACCTCCCCGTACAGCGTCCAGAAGGTCGCCGTGGAACACCTGTTGGACAGCCTCGAAGCCGATCATCCGGGGATCCGGGTGTCCCGCCTGCGCCCGGCGATCGTGCTGTCCGCCGCCGCGGCGCAGTCGCAGGCCCGGTACTTCCTCGGCCCGCTGGCGCCGCTCGGCCTGCTGCGCCTCCTCGGCGCCGGCGAGGGTCGGCTGCCGGTCGTCCCGGCCGTGCGCGGGCTGACGTTCCAGGTGGTGCACTCCCGCGACGCCGCCGCCGCCTTCGCGGCCGCCGCCACCAGCCCGGCGGCCCGCGGCGCCTACAACATCGCCGCGGACCCGCCGATCACGCCGGAGACGCTGCCCGACATGCTCGGCGGGCGCGGGATCCCCCTGCCGCCGGCGCTGCTGCGCGCCGCGGTCGGCGCCGCCTACCGGGCCCGGCTGGCGCCCGTGAGCCCCGGCTGGATCGACCTCGCCCGCGGCGTCCCGCTCATGGACACGGGGCGGGCCCGCCGGGAGCTCGGCTGGGTTCCCGCCGTGGCCACGAGCACGGTCCTGCGCGAATGGCTCGTCGGCGTCAGCACGGGCCGGGGCGACGAGACCCCGGTCCTGCGCGGCGCCGCCGGCTGGCTCGATCACGCCCGCGGCGCGCGGCGCGCCCTGTCCGGCCGCGGCGGAGGGCGGATCTGAGACCCGCCGACCACCGGTGCGGCTACTACCTGTTACTACCTGTGGCGCAGGGCGTCTACCTGTGGCGCAGGGCGTCGCGGGCCCGGTCGACCAGCGACGCGAACGGGCCGACCGCCCACTGGGCGAGGGGGGAGCCCACCGTGCTCGGGTGGGGGTGGGTCGGCGCCAGGCTCTCGACCGCGCGCAGTTGCCGGCCGAGCTTGCGCCGCTCGTCCTGGCTGGTGGCCGCCCGCACCGCCGGGAACTCCTCGAGCTCCTCGCGCTCGGCGTGATCCGACACCGCCTGCTCGAGCGCCGCGAGCTGGCGGTCGAAGTCCGGGCCGGTGACGTCGAGCTTCTCGAGGGCGGCCAGCACCTTCGCCGCCTGCTTCTCCTCGTGGTTGCGGGCCCGCACGACGTCGGGGCCGGCCGACCGGCGCGACACCGGCCGCAGCACCATCTCCTCGCCCGTCTCGTGCACGGCGAGCAGCGCCCGCAGCTCGCCGAACGCCCTCCTGCGGGGCTCGCCACGCTGCATACCGACCGCCGCGAACAGGTCGCGGATCCGCGCGTGCTGCGCGAGCAGAACTCCCACGATGTCGTCCTCGGGCAGCGTCGCCGCCTGTGCGCGCTCCCGCTCCGCCAGCTTGATCGCCATGCCAGGTCTCCGTCTCGCTTCGGGATGAGCCGACCGTTGTCGTCCGATGGGGACGCCTCCGGGATGAACCGGGACATCCGGCTGGTCGCCGGCCGGCGACCACCGCGGCCGGCCCGGCCGGGGCCGACGGGTCAGCGCTACCCGCTCCCGCGGGCACAACACGCCTGCGCCGACCGGCCCGTGGGCAGCGCGCCGCCGTCGCCGCCGGTCCTCGCCGGCCTCCCACCTCGGTCGTGTTGCGACGCGGTCGTCAGATTCGCTCGCTCTGACGTTGTCGNCCGCCCCTTGCGCTGCTCCTGAAAATGTGACGTACTTGTCAGAAGATCGGGACTTCTCCACGGAGCGGATCGGCCGTTGTCCCCTAGGAGGATCACATGCTGCCCGCCAACGCCCAGATCGTCTCGGTAGACGATCACGTGATCGAGCACCCACGCGTCTGGCTCGATCGCATGCCCGCGAAGTACCAGGACGTCTGCCCGCGCATCGAGCGCGCCGAGGACGGCAACGACTGGTGGATCTACGAGGGCCGCCGCGCCGGCAACTTCGCCCTCAACGCGGTCGCCGGCAAGAGCCCGAAGGACTACGGTCTGGACCCCCGCAGCTACGACGACATGTTACCGGGCTGCTACCGCATCGCCGATCGGCTGCGGGACATGGACGAGGAAGGTATCCACGCGCAGCTCTGCTTCCCGAACTTCGCCGGCTTCGCCGGCAGCGTGCTCGCCGCCTCGCAGGACCTGGCGCTCNCCACCGAGACCGTGCGCGCGTACAACGACTTCATCCTCGACGAGTGGTGCGCCGCCGCGCCCGACCGGCAGATCCCGCTGATGATGGTGCCCTACTGGGACGTCGAGGCCGCCGCCGCCGAGATCCGGCGGACCGCCGCCAAGGGCGCGCGCAGCATCACCTTCCCCGAGCTGCCCGACCGCCTCGGCCTGCCGTCCTGGCACACCACCCACTGGGACCCGGTGCTCACCGCCGCCAGTGAGACCGGCCTGCCGATCTGCCTGCACTTCGGCTCCGGCGGGTCGCCGCAGTNCTCCCCCGAGGCGGCCACGACCAACTTCACCGTCGCGATCTCGCTGTTCGGCCTGAACTCCATGTCGGCGACCTCCGAGCTGCTGCTCTCCCCCGTCTTCCACCGCTTCCCGCAGATCAAGATCGCGCTGTCCGAGGGTGGCATCGGCTGGATGCCGTACATGCTCGAGCGCATCGACTACGTGTGGGAGCNTCACCGCTGGTACAACGACGTCAACACCGAGGTGCGGCCCAGCGAGCTGTTCCGCGACCACATCTACGGGTGCTTCATCGTCGACGAGGCCGGCATCGAGGCGCGCCACCGCATCGGCGTCGACAACATCATGTTCGAGAGCGACTACCCGCACTCCGACAGCAACTGGCCGAACACCCGCAAGCTGCTCACCGAGGCGCTGATCAACGTCCCCGACGACGAGGCCCTGCGCATGGTCGAGACCAACGCGCGGACGCTCTACAACTTCCCCCGCACCACCTGAGATCCCCCCGCACCACCTGAGATCCCCCCGCACCTCCTGACGGTTCGCACATACCACTCCGAGGCGTGGGACCGGCCACTCCCCAGCCGGTTCGCCGGCCGGTCCCACGCAAAGGCCCTGGCCACGGTTCTGACGTCGGCGGCGTGAAGGACGTCCCACCGCGGCGGGCCGAGGGCCGGACGTATCCCGGATGTCTGTCCGCGCGGCGAGCGCCATCGGCTTGCGACTCCTCCCGTCGGCGACGGCAACGCGCGCGCCGCGCCCGGTGAACGCGCGCTGCCGGCCCGGCGGCCGATCCCTCCCGCGCGGTTCGCGGCACCAGGAGAAAAGGCGAACCGATGAGCCAGAAAATGTTCACCACGCAGGAGATCAGCGACTTCGTCGACGAGTTCCGGGCCAATGGCGGCCGACCCGCCGGAAAGTACACGGGGGCCACGCTGCTGCTGCTGATCAGTGGCGCGGAGGCCGACGGGACGCCGCATGTGAGCCCGCTGAACTTCTACGCCGACGCCGACCGGTACTTCGTCTACGCCGTGAACCCGGGCGTCGACGAGGACCCGCGCTGGCTGCACGACCTGCGCGCGAACCCGCAGGCGACCATCGAGGTCGAGGGCCGGACGCTGCAGGTCACGGCCACGGAGGTGCACGGCGCGAAGCGCGACGAGATGTACGCCCGCCAGGCCGCCCGCTACCCGCAGTTCACCGAACTGCAGGCGGCCGTGACCCGCCTCATCCCCGTCGTCGAGCTCCTGCCCACCGGCTCCTGATCATCTCGTCACGTCTCGAACACCGCGCGCCGGGGGCGTTCCCCCGGCCGCGGCCTCGCCGAACGTTGTGTTCCGCCGAACGTTGTGTTCCGCCGAACGTTGTGTTCCGCGCAACCGCACCACGCGTCCGGGCGGATCCCCGGCCTGCGTCGATCTCCACCAGACCCGACCTGCGCCGACCTGCGCCGTCACCACTGCCGGGGACACCCTGGCCGCGACAGCCGCCGGGACACAGAAGTTGAAAAATTCTGCAACTAGCGAGATGCTCATCTCGGGCGAGCCGGAGATGAGCCCCGCCCACCGAGACGGACGTGCGAGAGGGGCGGCGGGTGACGGGGCGGGTGCCGTTGTACCAGGCGAAGGCGGAGTTCTTTCGCATGCTGGGTCATCCGGTGCGCATCAGGGTTCTGGAGCTGTTGCAGGACGGGCCGATGCCCGTGCGGGACCTGCTGGCGGCGATCGAGGTGGAGTCGTCGAACCTGTCCCAGCAGCTCGCGGTGCTGCGCAGGTCGGGAATCGTCACGGCGACGCGGGAAGGTCCGACGGTGGTGTATGCGCTCGCCGGTGGGGACGTGGCCGAGCTGATGCGGGCGGCGCGCCGGATCCTGACGGAGATGGCGGCCGGACAGGCGGGGCTGCTGGCCGAGTTGCGGGAAGCCGAGGCGAGCGCGTCGTGAGAACGGGATGCGCCGGGGCACGGCGGCATGCGCCGATGTTCGCGGGCCGGGCGTGACGGTGTCGGGAGCCGCGGGGGCGGCGGGGGTGAACGCCGCGTTCAGCGTGATGATCTGGGTGCCGTCCGGGGCGCGGCCCGTCATCGACACGGTGATCGCCGCGGCGCCGGGGCCGGTGCTCTGCCATGCGGACGAGCCGGATCCGGGGGGCGGCCGCCGGGTCACGTTGGACGCGGACAGCGGGTCGACCCTGAGCTGGCTGATGCGGACGCTGCGGGAGCGACTCGGGGCGGATCTCCTGCGCGTGGAGGACCCGGTCTTCGTCGTCGCGTCGACGGGCAAGCTCACCCAGTCCCTGTNCNCNNCNNTGACCACNGGGCACGATCTCGCGCTCCTCGACGCGGACGCGGACCGGCGGGTGATCCGCCACCTGGCCACCCACCCGACCCACACCGACCTGTTCACCGGGCGACCCCGCCGGGTGGCGCTGCTCTCCGACGCCAGCGCCGTGCTGGACTTCGAGCCGCTCGCTGCCGAGGCGGCCCTGCCAGCGGTCGAATCCCAGGCGGCCCACCTGCACCGGGCGACCGGTCTCGACGTCATCCCGATGCCCATCGCCGCCCGGGACGCCGCGGACCTGGGCCTCGCGATCGGCATGCTCGCACCCGGATTCGCCGCCACGGTGCTGGTCCACACCCACGTCAGCCACATCGACGCCGTCCGCGCCGCGCTGCGCTCCGCCGCGGTGGTGCAGCCGACCCCCCATCTGCTGCTCGACACGGTGAACGACGGTCTCGCGGTGGCGGCCGCGGCGGCGGTCCTGACGCATCTGCGCGGGCGGGGCATCGCGCCGGAGCGGGCGCGGATCGCCCTGGTGGATCCGCGCCGGGGCGGGGATCTGGCCGGGCTGCTCGTCGGCACCGGCATCCACGACCTCACCCTGTACGACCCCGTCGCCTACGGCATCCAACCGCTACATGACCTGGCCGGCCGGCTCGATCTGATCGTGGATCTCCTCGGCCTGGCGTCGCCGCCCGAGCAGGCTCCGGTGCTGCGCACCCGGCCGGAGGCGCCCCCGCCGCTGGCCCGCGCCACGTCGGGTCCCCGGCCGCTGCACGCGCTTCCCGGGTTGCTGCGCGCGGCGCTGACGGCCCGTCGCCCGATCACGTTCTCGGCCCGGGTCGCCGCCGTGCACGCGCTGGTCGGTCAGACGCCGCCCGGCCGGCTGCTACCGCCGCTGGAGCACCCGCGGCTCACTCCCGCCGTCGCCGCGGCCGCCCTGCACGCCCTGTCCGTCTCCGAGTAGAAGGTCCTCCTCTTCACGGCTTCCCGGCGTCGGCTTCCCGGCGTCGAATTCTCTGCGTCGGAGTTCCGCGGCTTCCACGACTTTCGCGGCTTCATGTTATGAAGAATCTTTCAATTTCTCATCTCATCGACGAGGGAGGTGTCGATCCACGCCATGAGATCGACCGGATGGTCCGAACGCTCGATCACCCACGTGGCCCGCGGCCGCGCGGTCGGTCTGGCTCGGGGGGCGTCGCTGCGGCGGCTGTTGCCCGGGCGAGCCGAGGTGGCGCGCATGCGGCGCCGGCCCGGCCGGGACCTGCTCGCGGGGCTCACCGTCGCCGTCGTCGCGTTGCCCCTGGCACTGGGCTTCGGCGTCGCCTCCGGCCTGGGGGCGTCCGCCGGCCTGGCGACCGCCATCGTCGCGGGCGCCGTCGCCGCGATCTTCGGCGGGTCGAACCTCCAGGTGTCCGGTCCCACCGGGGCGATGACCGTCGTGCTGGTCCCGATCGCGCACCGGCACGGCCCTGCCGGGGTGCTGACCGTCGGGCTGCTGGCCGGGATCCTCCTGCTCGGGCTCGCGTTCCTGCGCGCCGGACGGGCCGTGCGCTACGTCCCGGTCCCGGTCGTGGAAGGTTTCACCGCCGGCATCGCCGCGGTGATCTTTCTTCAGCAGGTGCCGGCCGCCCTGGGGGTCCACGCGCGCGACGGGGACAAGGTGGCCCTGGTGGCCTGGGAGGCCGTGGTGGACTTCGCCCACCACCCGGACTGGACCGCGCTCGCGATCGCGGCCGGGGTCGCGGTGAGCATGCTCGCCGGCTCCCGGCGGTGGCCTACGATTCCGTTCTCGCTGCTCGCCGTGGCCGTCGCCACGATCGTGGTCGCGGTCGGCGGCGGGGAGGTCGCAACGCTCGGCGCGCTGCCCGCCACCCTGCCCCGTCCCTCCCTTGGGTTCCTCGATCTCACCGCGGTGCCGTCCCTGGCCTCCGCCGCCGTGGCGGTGGCCGCGCTGGCGGCGTTGGAGAGCCTGCTCTCGGCCAGCGTCGCCGACGCGATGACCGTCGGAGAGCGGCACGACCCGGACCGTGAACTGTTCGGCCAGGGCCTGGCCAACCTCGCCGTTGCGCTGTTCGGCGGGGTGCCCGCCACCGGAGCGATCGCCCGCACCGCCGTCAATGTCCGCTCGGGCGCGTCCTCCCGGCTCGCCGCCCTCACCCACGCCGTGACCCTTGCCGCGATCATGCTCGTCGCCGCGCCGGTCGTCGCGCGCATCCCCCTCGCCGCGCTCGCCGGGGTGCTCCTCGCGACCGCCCTGCGGATGGTCGAGATCTCCGCGGTGCGTGCCCTCGCCCGCGCCTCCCGCTCCGACGCCGCCGTGCTGGTCCTCACGGCCGGTGCGACCCTGGCCTTCGACCTCGTCGTCGCCGTCCTGCTCGGACTCGCCGCCGCCGGCGCCCTGGCCCTGCGGCAGATCGCCCGCAGCGCCCGCCTCGAGGAGGTGCCCCTCGACCCCGACGACCATCACGAGGCCGAGTACACGCTGCTCGCCGAGCACATCGTCGTCTACCGCATCGACGGGCCGATGGTCTTCACCGCCGCCCACCGTTTCCTGTCCGAACTCTCCGAGGTCGCCCCCATCAGGGTCCTCGTCCTGCGGCTCTCCCGCGTCAGCACGATCGACAGCACCGGCGCGACCGTTCTGCGCAACGTCATCGACCGGCTCGAACACCGCGGTATCACCGTCTACCTCTGCGGTCTTCGCCCGGAGCACACCGGCCCGCTGGCCGCCATCGGACTGCTCGACCGCCTGCACGGGCGGGGCCAGATGTTCGACTCCGCGCCCGCCGCGATCCGGGCCGCCCGCGACCACCTCCACGTCCTCGAGCTCGTGCCCACCAGCGAATCCTGATCATCTCGGGAGTCGTTGCGGACTCCGGCCGGGTGGCTAGAGGCTCGTGGCGAGCAGGACACAGCCGGCGAGGAACACGGCCGACGACAGCGCGTAGCGGGCGACGAACTGCCAGCTTCGGGCGGTGTGCCCCGACGCCGCGACGATCGAGCGCAGCTCGACGTACGGGCCAGGTGCGCGCAGGAACCAGCCGGTGACCAGCACCTCCTCGTCCACGAAGGCGTCCGCCCCGGTCAGCCCGAAGAAGGTCCGCGCGCCGGGGAACGGCTGGAGGTAGACGATCGGCACGAGGCCGCTGTCGTCGGCGAGGACGAAGTCCGGGGAGGCCACGTAGCCGCCCCGCCCGACGATCCGGCCCCGCAGACTGACGGGCACGGCGCCGACCGGTCCGGCGTCGAGGCGTTCGAGCAGGCTCGCGGCCTCGTCCACGGGCTCGGGCGCGCCCAGCGGGCTGCGCAGCGCCGCGCGGACGACCAGCAGCAGCCCGCCGGCGGCGACCAGCGCCGCGACCGTCCGCGGGCCGCCGACGTCCGGGTTGTGCTGGGAGAGGGTGAAGGCGGCGAACAGGCACGCCCAGCCGACCAGGTAGATGGGGAGTTCCACCAGGAACCGGCCGCGGGCCACGGCCCGCTCCCCCGGCCGCGCCGCCGCGGCCACGCGCACCGCCCCCCAGCGCGTCGGGGCGCCCGGCAGGCCGCTGCGCTCGAGGGCGGCGATGCGGTGCACGACGAGCGGATGGGTGGCGAACAGTTCCTGCCAGCGGGCCCACGGGCTGGTGTTCTCCCAGCGCATTGCCGCGGCGATGCGCTCGGGCGGCAGTCCCGGGCCGAGCAGCCCGGCGGCGGGCAGGCCGCCCGGACCGGCGATCCCCAGCGCGCCGGTCGACCGGAGCCGGGCCCCCCGACGGGCGAGGCGGCGGGCCTGGCGCTTCTCGTCGTCGGCGCGCAGCGCGGCGATCCGCGCGGCCCGCTCGCGGCCCACCTCGTCGATGCCGTAGGCGATGCGCACCAGCGCGGAGCACAGCGCGTCGCCATCGCCGGTGGCGCGGCAGGAGGCGTGGTCGGCGCCGAGCTCGCGCGCCCGGGCGAAACCGAGCAGCGCGAGCTGCGCGACGAGGTAGGCGGCGAAGGCCAGCAGCCGGTTGACGTCGTTGCCGCCCGACCCGTTCGCCGCGCGCCCGCCGGCCGTCGCGAAGTAAAGGACCATCGGGATGAGGCTGGCCACGGTCATCACGGCCACGTCCCGGTGCGCGACGTGGCCGAGTTCGTGCGCCACGACCGCCTCGACCTCGCGGTCGTCGAGACGGTCCAGCAGCCCGCGGGAGATCCACACCCGGCTGTCGCGGCGGGTGCGGCCGAAGGTGAAGGCGTTCGGATCGCCGTCGTCGACGATGCCGAGCCGGACCAGGGGCAGGCCCGCCGCCTGGCACTGCCGCGCGACGATCGCGGCCACCGGCTCGTCGCTGCGGTAACCGTCGGCCGTGCGGGCGAGCTCCGTTGCCGGAACGAGCCAGGCGATGACCCACGGCGCGACCAGATACTGGACGGCGACGACGCTCACCCCGCCCGCCACCGCCCAGCCGAAGGGCACCGGCGAAAGGGCCGCCACCAGCCAGCAGGCGAGGACCAGGACGCCGCCCAGAACGCAGAGCACGGCAAGCAGTCGGCGCCGAACATGACCTCGCACGAGAATGTCCCCGCCAATCCCCGAGAACGGCCGGACGGCCGAAACGGATCCCAATGCTAGAAGGCGGGAAGAACCGGGGCACCCCGTTTTGCCCATACCGAGCCGGCGGCGCGACGCGCGTCGCGCCGGTGGGTCGCGCCGGTGGGTCGCACCGGTGGGTCGCGCCCCTGCGCGACGACGAGGGGGTTGCTCTCACACGCTCCTCACACGCGCTGCGTGATGTTCTGCAGGCGGTACCCTCGTCGGCTCCGCCGCGGCAGACCAGCCCCTGTCCCCCACCCGGAAAGAGCACTCGATGCGGTCGAAGTCCCACCGCCGGATCCGTGGCCGTGAGCCCCTCGCGCCCAAGGTCCCCGAGATCACGGCCCTGTTCTGGGTCATCAAGATCCTCACCACCGGGATGGGTGAGGCCACCGCGGACTTCCTCGCCGGGGTGAACCTGGTGCTGGCGGCGGCGATCGGCCTGCTCGGTTTCGTCGCCGCGCTCTGGCTGCAGTTCCGGTCGCGGCGCTACCAGGCGCCGATCTACTGGTTCGCCGTGGTGATGCTGGCCGTCTTCGGCACCATGGCCGCCGACGGCCCGCCGCTCGGCCACGTCGGCACGACGATCTTCTATGCCATCGTCCTGGCCGCGGTGTTCTACCGGTGGCAGCGCAGCGAGGGGACGCTGTCCATCCACAGCATCGTCACCCGCCGCCGGGAGACCTACTACTGGTGCACCGTGCTCGCGACCTTCGCGCTCGGCACCGCCCTCGGGGACCTGACGGCGAGCACGCTGCACCTCGGTTTCCTGCCCTCCGGCATCATGTTCGCGGTGATCATCGCCCTGCCGGCGATCGCCTGGTGGCGGTTCGGGCTGTCCGAGGTCGCCGCGTTCTGGCTGGCCTACATCGTCACCCGCCCGCTCGGCGCCTCGTTCGCCGACTGGCTCGGCAAGCCGCACGACCGCACCGGGGTCGGCCTCGGCGACGGGGTCGTCAGCGCCATCGCCACCGTCCTGATCGTGGCTCTCGTCGCCTACGTCGCCGTCACCCGCCGCGACATCCAGCGCCATGAGGTCCCACCCGCGGTCATCCCGGAGCCCACCCGACCGGAGGTCCCGCAGGACCGCGCGCTGCAGCCACGGACCGACTGGTAGCACGGACCGACTCATAGCACGGACCGGCCGGTCGCGACGCCGGCCGGTCCGGGTGGCGCCGTCCGGATGCTCGGCCGAAGCGGGCACTTTCCGGCGTCTGTGACGGTCCGGCTTCATGCTCTTCACATCCGCGGCCCCTACCTTGGGTGCATGAACAGTCACTCGGAGCACGTTCTCGGATCCCGGCGCGGCGGAGAGTGCCGCGATGGGTCCTGAGGATCCGGCGCCGGCGGCGCCCGCTCCGGCGGACGGCNCCCCGCCCGCCGGGGTCCCGGGGCAGCGGCGCCGGCCGGGCGCCGCCGCCCGAGCCCTGCCCGCGGCCAGCAAGATCCCCCAGGTCACCCTGCTGTTCTGGATCACGAAGATCATCGCGACGACCCTGGGCGAGACCGGCGGCGATCTGCTGGCCCAGACCATGAAGGTCGGCTACGCCGCCAGTTCGATCATCTTCATCGCGTTGTTCCTCGCCAGCCTGACGGCCNAGGTCCGCGCCGACCGTCTGCATCCCGGGCTCTACTGGACGGTCATCCTGGCGACCAGCATGGCCGGGACCACCATGTCGGACTTCGCCAACCGCACCCTCGGCCTGGGCTATCCCCGCGGCGCGGCGATGCTGCTCGCNCTGCTCCTGCTGCTGTTCGCGGCCTGGTGGCGCTCCGGACACACCTTCGACATCACCCGGCNCGTTACCTTCCGGGGCGAACTGCTCTACTGGACCGCCATTCTGCTGTCGAACACGCTGGGAACCTCGCTGGGCGATTTCCTGTCCGACAGCTCGGGCCTCGGTTATGCCGGCGGAGCGGCGCTGATCTGGTCCCTGCTCGCGGTCATCGCGGTCGCCTGGTACAGCCGCCGCCTCCCGACCACGCTGCTGTTCTGGTCGGCCTTCGTGCTGACCCGCCCGATGGGCGCGACCCTGGGCGATCTGCTCACCAAGCCGACGGCCAAGGGCGGCCTCGCCTACGGCACCGCCGGCGCCTCGGCGATCCTGTTCGGCGCGCTCGTCCTGCTGGTCGTCCACGGATACCGCCGGCAGGCCCGCACCNCCGCGCGGTGAAACGGACCGCCCGCATTCCCGGCCGCCCGCCTGCCCAGCCGGGAATCGACGCTCACACGGCCTTCACATCGTCGTCCCGGCAGGGTGGGGGGCGGCGGGTCGGTGATCGGTCTCTCCCGCTGCCGTCGTGTCGCCGCCCGGGTGAGAGGGATCTGTCGTGTCCAGCGATATCGCGCTGAATATTCTCGATCCGTCATCGATCGTGTCCTCCGTCGGACTTCTCGGCCTGATGGTCGTCATCTTCGCGGAGACCGGTCTGTTCGTGGGATTCTTCCTGCCGGGTGATTCGCTGCTATTTCTCGCCGGGGCCTTCTGCGCCGGCGACGCGGCCGCGTCCGGGCCCCACCTGCACCTGCCCACGGTGCTGCTCGGCACCTGTGTCGCGGCGGTCGCGGGNGCGCAGACCGGCTATCTCGTCGGCCGGCGGGCCGGGCCGCGGCTGTTCGACCGGCCGAACTCCCGGTTCTTCCGGCAGGAATACGTCGAGCAGGCCCGCGGGGTGCTCGACAAGTACGGATTCGGCAAGGCCGTCCTGCTCGCCCGGTTCGTGCCGGTCGTCCGGACGTTCCTCAATCCGCTGGCCGGCGTCGTGCGGATGCCGGTGCGGGTGTTCACGACGTTCAACCTGATCGGCGGGCTGCTGTGGGCCGCCGGAGTGACGCTGCTCGGCTACGCGCTGGGCCAGACCATCCCCATCGAGCGCTACATGATTCCGGTGTCCCTGGTGATCGTGGTGCTGTCGGCCATACCGGTGCTGCGCGAGTACCGCGCCCACCGCCGGGCGCGCACCGGGCAGGCACCCGGGGGGGTCACATCATCCTCACACGACCAGTGATCTACCATGCTGCCGGTCAGGCTCCGCCCGCCCGCGGCAGCGAGCCCGGGCCAGTGCCGCATCCCAGACCTGTGCCGCCGTTCGAACCGGCGCCGCCTCCCGGACCCGCGCCGCATCCCGGGCCGAGCACCGCATCCCGGGCCGAGCACCGCACCGAGACCAACTAGGACAGCCATCACGTGAGCGCGATCAGCGTCGGACAGTCCATCATCCTCGGCGTCGTCGAGGGACTGACCGAGTTCCTCCCGATCTCCTCCACCGGCCACCTGAAGATCGCCGAGGGGCTGATGGACATCCAGGTGGACGACAAGGCGGTCGTCGGCTTCACCGCCGTCATCCAGGTCGGCGCGATCGCGGCCGTCCTCGTCTACTTCTTCGCCGACATCCGCCGCTTCGTCACCGCCTGGGGCCGTGGCCTGGCCAACCCGGCGGCGCGGGCGAACCACGACTACACGTTCACCTGGTGGGTCATCTACGCGACGATCCCCGTCGTCCTCGTCGGGCTGGCCGCCAAGCCCCTCATCGACGGACCGCTCGCCTCACTGTGGGTCGTCGCCGCCTCACTTCTCGCTGGCAGCGCGCTGATGTGGTTCGCCGACCAGTACGGCCGGCACAAGCGCGGCGAGGACGACATCTCGCTGCCCGACGCCATGATCGTCGGAACCTCGCAGATCCTCGCCCTGCTCTTCCCGGGCTTCTCCCGATCCGGTGCGACGATCTCCACCGGTCTCATCCGCGACCTCGACCGGGTCGCCGCCACCCGGCTGTCGTTCTTCCTGTCCATCCCGGCGCTGACCGGCGCCGGTCTGTACGAACTGAAGGACGCCGTCGGCGGCGGCGTCTCGGCCGCGCCGCTCGCGGTGGGCACGCTGGTCTCCTTCGTCGTCGCGTACGCCTCCATCGCGTGGCTGCTCAAGTACGTCGCCCGGCACAACTTCAACGCCTTCATCCTCTATCGCATCGCCGTCGCCGTCCTGCTCGCCGGCCTGCTCGCCGGGGGCGCGATCAACGCCTGACCATTTGCCGTCCCGGCTTCCTTCTGTCCCGGCTTCCTGCTTGTCCCGGCTTCCGGCCGGGCCGCCGAGGTGTGGCCGCGGGTACGATCGGGCACGTATTCCCGCGGTACACACATTGCTCCTGCTGCCGAGACGGGTGAGGCCACGTGGCCGAATCGGGCTCCAACACCGAGCGCATGCGTTCCTTCGTCGAGCTGGTGCAGNGTCAGGGCAGGNCGGACCTCGTCGAGGAATTCGTGCACACCGACTTCCGCAATCACACGGCGAGCCCGGGGCAGAGTCCCGACCGGGACGGTGTGCGCGTGGCCACCGAGGCCCTGCACGCGGCATTCTCGGACTTCCAGGTCGAACTCCTGCACTGCATCGGTGCGGGCGATGTCGTCTCCACCCACAAGGTGTTCCGTGGTCGGCACACCGGCGAGTGGTTTGGCGTTCCCGCCTCCGGCCGGCCGGTCGAGTTCGCCGTCATGGACCTCACCCGTTACCGGGACGGGCTCATGTTCGAGCACTGGGCCATCGCCGACGCGCTGACGCTGCTGCAACAGACCGGGGCTCTCGGCTAGCCACCTCCCTCGCCGGCACCTGCCGTCGTCGCCTTCTCCGCCGATCCGCCTTCTCCGCCCTATCCGCGCGCCCTCTCGACCGCGGCGGGGAGCCGGCGGATCGAAACCTCACCCCCGTTGACAGCTGGGCATGCCGCAACTTCGAGGGCTCGGCCGAGGGACGCCGTAATGGCCGTTCCGCCACCATTCCACCGGTCTCGACCGCGCCCACAGCCTCCTTTCTACACGACGTAGAAGGTGGGCCGCGCAACAAGTCACGCCGCACAGTCAACCCAAGGTGATTATCGCCACGATCCAAGTGTCGACCGGCGGTGGAAAATCGATCGCAGAGGCCGGCCACAGCGCGGATGCGGACTCCAGGAATGCACCGGAGTCCACCCAGAGCGAAGTAGGTGAGCGGAGACGGATCGTGACCACCGACGGCACCCGAACCGGGCCTGCCGGCGAGCCGGACCCTCTCGGGCCGGACCGCACGCTGCCACGGCGTCCTCCGTCTGACCCTGCCCGGTGTCCACCCGGACGCCGCCTGGCAGCAATCGCGGCGCAGGCCGTGACGCACCCCCGAGCCATGGCACGCCCCTGAGCCGTGGCGCCACCCCAAGCCGTGTCGCAGCCCCGGGACAGGACGCGGCACAGGAGCAGGACACGCCGGCGCGTCGCCAGGCCGCGTACTGCAGCGAGGCCGCCGCGAGGCCGACAGCGCGAGGCCCGGTAGCGCGACGCGGGAAGCCCGCGACGGCCCCCGCCGGGGCAGCGCCGGCCTGGGCAGCGCCGGCCTGGGCAGCGCCGGCCTGAGGCAGCGCCGGCCTGGGCAGGCAGCCATCCCCCTTCCACCACCGAGTCCCGAAGGTGGCCCATGACCGTCCTCGACGACAGCACCGCACCCGGCCTCGTCGGGCCCCCGCACTCCCACGGCCCGCGCCGTGACCCCGCGCCGTTACTGCCCGATCCCGAGCCGGTGCGCATCCTCGGCACACCGGCGGCCAAGACGTTCGACGCCGAGCTGCAGCGCGATCTGTACCGCCGGCTGGTCCTCGGCCGCCGCTTCAACCAGCAGGCCACCACGCTGACCCGGCAGGGTCGGCTCGCCGTGTACCCCGCGTCCACCGGCCAGGAGGCCTNCCAGATCACCGCGGCGATGGTGCTGCGGGAGGTGGACTGGCTGTTCCCGAGCTACCGCGACACCCTCGCGGTGGTGGCCCGGGGCGTGCGGCCGCTGGACGCGCTGACGCTGATGCGTGGGCACGCCCACAGCGGCTACGACCCGTACGAGCACCGGATCGCGCCGCTGTCGACGCCGCTGGCCACCCAGGCGCCCCACGCGGTGGGCCTGGCCCACGCCGCCCGCCTGCGCGCGGCGACGGATCCCGCCGCGGCCGAGGACCTGGTCGCGCTCGCCCTGGTCGGCGACGGCGGCACCAGCGAGGGCGACTTCCACGAGGCGCTGAACTTCGCCGGGGTGCTGGGCGCACCCGTGGTGTTCCTCGTCCAGAACAACGGCTACGCGATCTCCGTGCCGCTGGCCAGCCAGTCCGCGGCGCCGTCGCTCGCCCACAAGGCGGTGGGCTACGGCATCGCCGGCCGCCTGGTCGACGGCAACGACGCGCTGGCGATGCACAGCGTGCTGTCCGCGGCGGTCGAGCACGCCCGCTCGGGCCGCGGACCCGTGCTCGTCGAGGCGGTCACCTACCGGCTGGACGCGCACACCAACGCCGACGACGCGACCCGCTACCGCAGCGCGGCCGAGGTCGACGCCTGGCGGGCCCGCGACCCGTTGACGCTGCTGGAGGGGCATCTGCGCGCCGCGGGGCTGCTCGACGATGCGGGCGTGGCCGCCGCCGCGAAGGCAGCCGAGGTCCTCGCCGGCGAGATCCGCGCCCAGTTCGACAACCCGCCGGATCCCGACCCTGACTCCCTGTTCACCCACGTCTACGCGCGGCCGACGAGCCAGTTGCGCGAGCAGGCCGCCGAGCTCGCGGCACGCCTCGACGCGGACGCCGACGCCGCCCTCGCCGCCGCCACGGACGCCGAGGACGAGGCCCGATGAGCACGACGATGGTGGCGGCCCTCAACGCGGCGCTGCGTGACTCGCTGCGCGAGGACGCCAGCGTCCACGTCCTCGGCGAGGACGTCGGCACGCTCGGCGGTGTGTTCCGGGTCACCGACGGGCTGGCCGCCGAGTTCGGGGCGCAGCGCTGCCTGGACACCCCGCTGGCCGAGGCGGGCATCCTCGGTACCGCCGTCGGCATGGCGATGTACGGGCTGCGGCCGGTCGTGGAGATGCAGTTCGACGCCTTCGCCTACCCGGCGTTCGAGCAGGTCGTCTCGCACGTGGCGAAGATGCGCAACCGCACGGGCGGACGGATGGGCCTGCCGATCACGATCCGGGTGCCGTACGGCGGGGGCGTCGGCGGCGTGGAGCACCACAGCGACTCCAGCGAGGCGTACTACGCGCACACCCCCGGCCTGCACGTCGTCACCCCCGCCACCGTCGCCGACAGCTACGGGCTGCTGCGTTCGGCGATCGCCTCGGACGACCCCGTGGTCTTCCTGGAACCGAAGCGGCTCTACTGGTCGGCGGCGGACTTCTCGCCGGCCGAGGTCTCGACGGCCCAGGTGCCGCCGATCGGCCGGGCGATGGTGCGCCGGCCGGGTACCTCGGCGACCCTGCTGACCTACGGCCCGTCGCTGCCCGTCTGCCTGGAGGCGGCGCAGGCCGCCCGGGCGGAGGGCTGGGACCTCGCGGTCGTCGACCTGCGCTCGCTGGTGCCGTTCGACGACGAGACGGTCTGCGCGGCGGTGCGCGCGACCGGCCGCGCCGTCGTCGTCCACGAGGCGGCGGGCTTCGCCGGCGTCGGCGCGGAGATCGCCGCCCGGGTCACCGAGCGGTGTTTCCACCACCTCGCCGCCCCCGTGCTGCGGGTCACCGGCTACGACATCCCCTATCCCCCGCCCATGCTCGAAAAGCACCACCTGCCCAGCGTCGACCGCATCCTCGACGCCGTCGCCCGACTCCAGTGGGAGCAGTGAGCCCGTGGCCGCGGTACGCGCCTTCGCCCTTCCCGACCTCGGTGAGGGGCTGACCTCCGCCGAGGTGGTCCGTTGGTTCGTCGACGTCGGGGACGTCATCACCGTCGACCAGCCCGTCGCCGAGGTGGAGACCGCCAAGGCCGTCGTCGAGGTGCCCTGCCCCTACGCCGGCGTCGTCACCTCGCTGGCCGGCCCCGCCGGCACCGGCGTCCCCGTCGGCGCCGCGCTGATCACCGTGGCCGTCGACGAGCCGGCGACGGCCCCCGCGGCCCCAGGTTCCGCCGCCAGCTCCGGATCGGGGACCGGGTCCGGTTCGGGGTCGGGGACCGGGTCCGGTTCGGGGTCGGGGTCGGGGTCGGGGAACATCCTCGTCGGCTACGGCGTCAGCACCGAGCCGTCTCGGCCCCGCCGCCGACGGGTCGGCACCATCCCGACCCCGCGGCCGGCGATGCCCTCCGGGCCGTCCCGATCGTCCGGGCGGTCCGGGTCAGCCGGGTCTGCGGGATCGGCCGGGTCTGCGGGATCGGCCGGGTCTGCGGGATCGGCCGGGTCTGCGGGATCGGCCGGGTCTGCGGGATCGGCCGGGTCGGCGAGACTGGTCGGCTCGTCGGAGCCGTCGGGGTCGGCCGCGCGGACCGCGGTCGCGGTCGTGTCGCCGCTCGTGCGCCGCCTCGCCCGCGACCACGGCGTCGACCTGCAGGGGCTGGCCGGCACCGGCCCGGGCGGGTTGATCATGCGCCGCGACGTCGAGGCCGCCGTCGGGGACAGGCAGGCCCCCGCGCCGCACCCCGCCGAGTCCGATGCCACCGTCGTCCCCCTCGACGCGATCGGGCGGCGGGCCGCGGAGACGTTCACCCGCAGCCGGCGCGAGGTGCCCGACGCCACCTGCTGGGTCGACGCCGATGCCACCGGCCTGCTCGCCGCCCGCGACGCCCTCAACGCCGGCGGTGCCGAACCGAGGATCGGGCTGCTGGCGATCCTCGCCCGCGTCTGCGTCGCCGCGCTGCTGCGCGCGCCCGAGCTGAACTCCTCCGTCGTCACCGACACCGGCGGCCGCGCCACCGGCGTGCGCCGCCACGGCGGCGTCCACCTGGGGTTCGCCGCGCAGACCCCGCGCGGGCTGGCCGTGCCGGTGGTGCATCACGCCGAGGACATGTCCACGGCCCGGCTGGCCGCCGAGCTCACCCGGCTGACCGCGGCCGCCCGCGGGGGCCGGCTCACCCCGGGCGAGCTGACGGGTGGCACGTTCACGCTGAACAACTACGGCGTCTTCGGCGTCGACGGGTCCACGCCGATCATCGCTCACCCGCAGGTGGCGATGCTCGGGGTCGGCCGGATCGTCCCCCGGCCGTGGGCGGTGGACGGCGCGCTGGCCGTGCGCAGCGTCGTGCAGCTGTCGTTCACCTTCGACCACCGGGTGTGCGACGGCGCCACCGCCGGGGCGTTCCTGCGCTTCGTCGCCGACGCCGTCGAGGACCCCACCGCGCTGCTGCGCCACCTCTGAACCCCGTCCGCGCCACCCATCCTCGCAACCCCATCAGCACACGACCAGCCATGCAGCACACGACTCGCCACGCAGCACACGACCTTCCACGCAGCGCCCGACGACGGGCGCTGCCCGATCCGGTCCCAGGAGGTCTGACTTGCCTGCCCAGGCCCGCTACACCTACCTCGGCCCCGAGGGGACCTTCAGCGAGGCCGCGCTACAGACGCTGCCGGAGGCGGCGACCGGCGAGCTGGTTCCCTCCGCCTCCGTGACGGCGGCGCTGGACGCGGTACGCAGCGGCGACGCGGCCGGCGCGCTGGTGCCGATCGAGAACTCCGTCGAGGGCGCCGTGACCACCACGCTCGACGAGCTCGCCACCGGCAGCCCCCTGATGATCTATCGGGAGGTGCTGCTGCCGATCAGCTTCGCCCTGCTCGTGCGGCCGGGCACCACCCTGGAGGACGTCAAGACGGTCACCGGCCATCCGGTCGCCCAGGCCCAGGTGCGCCGCTGGCTCGCCGCGAACCTGCCGCACGCCGAGTGGGAGTCGGCCGCGTCCAACGCCGAGGGGGCGCGCCTGGTCCGCGACGGGCGCTTCGACTGCGCCTTCGCCGGGGAGTTCGCCGGCCGCCTCTACGGCCTGGAGGCGCTGGTGACGGACATCAACGACGCCGCCGACGCCACGACCCGCTTCGTCCTGGTCGGCCGCCCCGGCCGCATCGCCGCGCCGACCAGGGCGGACAAGACGTCCGCGGTGGCGTGGCTGACTGAGAACCACCCCGGCGCGCTGCTGGAGCTGCTCCAGGAGTGGGCCGTGCGCGGGGTCAACCTGATGCGGATCGAGTCCCGGCCCACCGGCGAGGGCCTCGGCCAGTACTGCTTCTCCCTCGACGCCGAGGGGCATGCCAGCGATCGCCGGGTCGGTGAGGCCCTGATGGGGCTGTACCGGATCTGCCCGAAGGTGCGCTTCCTCGGGTCGTATCCACGGGCCGACGGGGTGGCCGCGTCCGTACGCGCGCAGGTGTCGGACCGCGAGTTCGCCGCGGCAGCCGATTGGCTCTCCCGCTGCCTGGACGGCCGCGGCGACGAACGGGAGCCGTGACCGGCCGCGCAGGGGCGCCCGATACGGCCACCGCACCGGCCGGAAGGGGCCTGTCCGCACCGGTCCCACACCGCCGGGGCGGGCCGGCGCGCAGGACGCCCGGCGCCGTCGCGCAGGGCTCGCGCGCGGCTCGGCGCCGCCGGATCGGGCCGTGGGCCCATCGCCCGATCCGGCCACCCCGCGAGCCGGGTGGACCGGCGCGGCGGGCCGTCGCGGCGGTGTTCTTCCCGGGGTTCTTCCCGGACCACGGGACCGAATCCGCGGCGGCCGTAGTCTGCTTGTGAGCCGGACACGGAGCAGTTGCCGGTCCGGCCAGGCACGAGGAGACGTCACCGCGCGGTCGGGCGGGGCGCACGACCGGGAGCGAGGATGCGGTGAAGGTCGTGGCGATCGCCAGCTACAAGGGCGGGGTGGGCAAGACGACGCTCACCGCGAACATCGGCGCCGCCATCGCCCGGCTGGGCCGGCGGGTCCTGCTGATCGACCTGGACCCGCAGGCGAACCTCACCTTCTCCTTCTACCAGCCGGAGGTCTGGCGCACCGAGCTCGCCGAGCACCGCAGGACCGTCAAGGCGTGGTTCGAGTCGTGGCGGCCGGAGACCCTGCCGCCGCCGCTGGCCAGCTACGTGACGACCCCGCCGGTCGTCGCCGCCGCCGTCGCCGAGCGCGGCGGCACGCTGGACCTGCTTGCCTCGCACCTGTCCCTCGGCGACATCGAGATGAACCTCGCCGCCCACCTGGGCGGGGCGCAGGCGCACCGGTCCACCCGCCACTACTTCGACGTCTACCAGCGCCTCGCCACCGGGCTCGCCTCCCCCGGGATGGGCGGCTACGACCTGGTCCTCATCGACTGCCCGCCGCACTTCGGGGTGATGACCCGCGCCGCGATCGCCGCCTGCGACCACGTGCTCATCCCCGCCCGCCCGGACAACTTCTCCGCGCTCGGCATCGAGCACCTGCTGGGCAAGCTGCGCCGCTACGTCTGGGAGTACAACCGGGTCGCGGACCTGCAGTCCGGCGTGCATCCCGCGGCGAAACGCCTCGAGCCGCGCGTGCTCGGCGTCGTGCTCATGATGGTCCAGTACTACCGCGGGCAGCCGACCAGCTTCCTGCGGCCCCACATCCACCAGGCCGCCAGCCTCGGGGTCCCGGTGTTCGAGTCGATGGTCCGGTTGAGCACCCGCAGCTTCGCCGGNGCGGCCGAGACCGAGCTGCCCGCCGTGCTCAACCCGGACGCGCCCGGCGAGGTGGTCGGGGAGCTCGTCGACGTGGTCGAGGAGTTCCTGCGCCGCCTGGCCGCCGACGTCCGCTCGACCGCCTGAGCCCGGCCCCGGCGGCTCTGGCGGGTCAGGCGAGGGCGAGGGTGGTGAGGATGTCCGGGGAGAACGCCGCGGCGGACGGCGCCCAGGGGCCCGCGTGGACGGCACCGAGCGCGGCGCCGAGGTCCGGGCGCTCGCGCAGCAGCCTCGTCATCCGCCGGCGCTTCGCCGCCCGTTCGGGCAGGCCGAACGCGGACAGCAGATCGGTCAGCGCGGTGGCGAAGCGCAGCCGCGCCATCCGCTCGCCGCGTTCCTCGGCGTAGCCGCGCAGCGTCTGCGGGGTCCAGGTGGGGGTGTCGAGCAGGGCCTCGGCGAGCACCCGGGTGTCGCGCAGGGTGATGCTCAGCCCCTGGGCGGTGACCGGGTTGCTCCAGCCGGCGGCGTCGCCGAGCAGCGCGATCCCGGGCCGCAGCGGGTTGTCGGTCCAGGCGTCGGTCATGGGGAAGGTCGCGCACGGCCCGGCCGGGGTGGCCTCGGCGAGCGCGTCGGGGCACGGCAGCGCCGGCGAGCGGTACGCCGCCAGGAAACGCGCCACCCGCTCGGGCCCGTTGAACCGCTCGGGGTCGGTCGCGTGCCGGGCGATGTAGAGCCGGATCAGGTCGGCTCCGCGGGGCACGACGACGTACTGGTTGCGTCCGTCGACGCCGAGCGTCGTCTCGGCGCGGTCCCACGCGCCGCCGTCGTCGACGAGCAGCCCGGTGAGCATCACCCGCGGGGTGGTCACCGTGATCGGAATGCCGAGCGCCGTGCGGGTCGCGGAGTTCTTGCCGTCGGCGACGACGACCAGCCGGGCGCGCAGGGTGTGGTGCGCCCCGTCCAGCTCGTAGGTGACCGAGGGCGCCGGGCCCGGATCCACCGTGGAACGCCCGACCCCGCGCACGACGGTCGCGCCGGCCTTGACCGCGGCGGTGGCCAGCGCCTCACGCAGCTCCGGATGGCCCACGCCGATGATCCCCGGGGCTCCGGGCACGGCCGTGGACAGGTCCATCGCGGCGGCGCGNGCCCGTTCGACGGTCAGCATCTCGTCGTAGGGCACCATCCGGCTGATCACCGACGCACCCTCGGTGCCGAGCACCGTGTCGCCGAGGCCCAGTTCGACGGCCTCGCGGAACCCCCACGGTGCGATCGCCTCGCCGCGGATCTGGTCGCGGTAGACGCGCTCGCGCTCCAGCACCGTGACGCCCAGACCCGCCGTGGCGAGGCGGACGGCGAGCGCGCAGCCGCCCACCCCGCCCCCGATGACGACGACGTCGTTGTCCATGTCGGCCTCCCTCAAGGTCATGTCCGGGACGATTTACTATGGCATAATGACGGCGGGGACGGTCCAGGGATCTAGAGATCTAGAGACCCAGGGACCCAGGGACGGGAGGCGGCCGGTGGCACGCAGGCGCGGCGGGACGCAGCCGGCGCCGCTGACCCAGCGCGACGTGCTCGACGCCGCGCTGCGCGTGGTCGAGCGCGGCGGCCTCGACCGGCTGACCGTGCGCGCCGTCGCCGACGAGCTCGGCGTCACCCCGCCCGCGGTGCACTACCACCTGCGCGGCGGCGAGGACCTGGCCGACCGGGTCGTCGAGGCGGTCGCCGCCGACATCCGCATCGAGCTTGATCCGGCCGCGCCCTGGGTCGACCAGTACGTCGGGCTCGTCACCGCGATGGACGAGGCGTTCCGGCGCTACCCCGGCACGGGGATGCGAGCGCTGACGGCGTCGCGGCCCTCCGCCGCGGCGGGCCGGCTCACCGGCACGGCGCTGGCGATCCTGCGCGCCGCGGGCCTGGCGGAACCCGCGGCGGTCGAGCTGTTCACCGCCACCTACCTGCTGTTCACCGGTTGGCTCGCGGCCCGGGGTCTGATGGCGGCGGGCGGCACGCATCCGAGCCTGGCCGCCGCGGGCATGACCGGACCGGGCCTGGACGACCTCTCGACACTCGAACGCGCCCTGCGCCGGGTGCTGGCGACGGTGCCGGCGGCAGCGCCGCCCGTCGCCGACCGGATCGATCCGGCGGGCCCGGCGCGGCCCGCCCTCACGGAGGAGACACGACCATGAGCGACACCACCGTCATCGACGACTACTTCGCCGGCTGGAACAAGCAGGACACCGACGCGATCCTGGCCACCCTGACCCCGGACGTCGTGCTGGAGGACGTCCCGACCGGCCACGGCGCCACGGGGACCGACGAGGCCCGCGCGTTCATCGACAACGCGCTGAGCCAGACGGCGGGCACCACCTACGACGTCGTGACCACCCTGTCCGACGGGGCCACCTACGCCATCGAGTGGGTCATGCAGCCGGCGGGCATCCGCGGGTCCTCCTTCGGCTCGCTGCGCGAGGGCCGGATCGCCGTCAACCGCGACTACTGGAGCCTGCCCCGCAAGTCCGCCTGAGGGGCCCGGTCAGCCGAGCCGTGTCCGCCGAGCCGTGTCCGCCGAGCCGTGTCCGCCGAGCCGTGTCAGCCGACCACGGCGGGAGCCAGCGCCGCCGTGGTCAGGCGCCGCGGGCTGCCGCCGCCGTCGGCGGGCACGGTCCACAGGTCGCTGCCGTAGTCGCCGGGCAGGGCGTAGGCGAGGGTGCGGCCGTCGAGCCAGAGCGCCTGGTCGTCGACGTTGCGCCGCTCGGCCAGGGCGGTCTCGCGCATCGTTCGCAGGTCGAGGACGGTCAGCCGCCACGGCGCGTCGGCCGGCAGGCCCGCCACCCGCTTCTTGAACGCCAACCGGGTGCCGTCCGGGGACAGCGACGGGCATTCGACGTTCGACCGCAGGGTGGTGACCGTGCGCGCGGTGACATCGCCGCGCACCAGGTAGGTCTGCCCGCCGGTGGCGAGCGTGGCGTAGAAGTGCGTGTCGTCGGCGAACGTCACCCCCCAGAAGTTCGTGTCCGGGCTGCGGTAGGTCCGGCCGTCCCGGACGATCCGGTAGTCCTCCAGGCTNCCGTCCAGCCGCCAGGTGCGGGTGTCGAGGATGGAGGTCCGGGTGGAGAACGACGAGCTGTCCGCATAGGAGTCGCCGCCGACGAACACGGTCCAGGCCACCATGCGCCCGCTCGGGGAGACCCGGGACCGGGTGGGGATGCCGCCCAGCGGGAAGTCACGCCGATCGTGCAGGGCGGCGTCGAGGACCACCGCCCGGTAGCTCTCCCCCACCACGCCCGGCGCCCGACGCAGGCAGATGCCGGTGCCGCCGGCGGCGTGGAAGCGCAGGCAGCGCACGCCGGAGGCGGTGCGGGGCCCCGCCGGGTCCGCGGCCGGCACGGACACCAGCTCGTCGCGGTGCGGTCCCCAGCCCATCGTGCGGAACACCAGCCGCTCGCCGGCGGCCGCGCCGCCGCCCGCCGTGGCGGTGAGCGATATCTGGCCGGCCCGGACCGCGGGCCCGCCGGCCTGGTCGTCGGCCCGGCTCGCCGCCCGACCGGAGGCGTGCACCACCGCCGCGGTGGCGACGCCGGCCAGCACCACCACGACCGCGAGCAGTACGCCGAGGCGGACGCGGACACTCACGGGCATGGCTGCCTCCCCTGGTCGGGCGCGGACCGGGCGGGGCGCAGCGCGGCGGCGGCCACCGTGCAGGCCGCCAACGCCGCCGCGGCGACCGCCAGGGCGGTGTGGTCGCCCCAGGCCGTCCACGCGGCACCGAACATCAGCGAGCAGGCGAAGCGGGCGCCGGCCTGCCCCGTCTGGACCAGGGCCAGCCCGCTGGAACGCAGCCGCGCCGGGACCGACCCGGCCGCGGCGGCCATGAGCACCCCGTCGGTCGCCGCGTAGAAGGCGCCGTGCAGGACGAGCACGCCGATGGGCAGCGCCGCGCCCCGCACCGGGGCGAGCACCAGCCCGTACGCGATCAGCAGGCCGCCGTGCCCGGCGAGGAACACGGCCCAGCGGCCGAACCGGTCGGCGGCGCGCCCCAGCGGGATGGCCAGCAGCAGGAACGACGCCGACGTTCCCAGCGGCAGTAACGGGAACCACTCGACGGACAGATCCAGGTCGCGTTGCAGCATCAGGTAGAGGAACGAGTCGCTCACGGTCGCGAGCCCCAGCACGAGCGCGCACAGGGTGAGGCGACGCAGCTCGCGGCCGCCCAGCAGACCCATGGCGGCGCGCAGGGACACCGGCCCCGGCTCGGCTGGCCCCGGCTCGGCTGGCATGGAGTCGGCTGGCATGGGGTCGCCCGGCACGGCATCCTCCGGGGACAGCACCGCGGCCGGTGNGGGCCCGCGGCCGGGCACGAACAGCAACAGCACGACGACCCCGGTGGCCGCGATGCAGAAGCTGACCGTGAACACCGCGTCGAACCCGTCGGCGGCCGCGCGCATGACCACGAACGCGACGACCGGCCCGAGCAGGGCACCCGCGGTGTCCATCGCCCGGTGCACGCCGAAGGAGCGGCCCTGGGCCTCGGGCGGGGCGGCCAGCGAGATCATCGCGTCTCGCGGGGCGGTGCGCAGCCCCTTGCCGGTGCGGTCCACCGCGAGGACGGCGCTGATCCCCGCCACGCTGTGCGCGATCAGCAGAGCCGGCTTGCACAGCGCGGACAGCCCGTAGCCGAGGACCGCCATCGACTTGTAGCGCCGGCCGCGGTCGGCGAGGTGGCCGCCGACGAGCCGGACCAGCGCGCTGGCGCCGTTGTAGATGCCGTCGAGCAGGCCGAAGCCGAGCGGGGACAGCCCCAGCCCGGTCACCAGGTACAGCGGCAGCACGGCGGTGACCATCTCGGCGGAGACGTCGGTGATGAGGCTGACCGCGCCGAGGATCAGCACGGTGGCGGGCACGGCCCGCCGCGCGAGGTCCGACGGTGTCCGGGATGCCGGCGCCCGGGTCGCCGGCGGCGGGGCCGGCAGGCCCGGGGTGGTCCCCGGGCCTGCCGGTCTGGTGCGGGTGTCCGCGACGTACACGGGTCGCTAGCTCCAGATGCCGGTGATGTCCGATGCGCTCGACGCGTTGCCCGCGTGCGTCGTCAACCCGCTGAGGTCCTCCAGGGTGCGCAGCAGGTTGTAGTGGTTGTAGGTCGTCGACGTGCTGCTGCCCGCGGTGACGTGCTGCCCGTAGAACACCGTCGGGATCCGGTTGCCGCTGCTGTGGTCGTCCTCGTCGAAGGTGACCACGAGCAGGCTGTTGTGGGTGCTGGCCCACGTCGCGTACGCACTGAGTTTGTTCTGCAGCCAGGTGTCGCCCGTGGCGACCGAGCAGTCGTGCATGTCGTTGCACAGGTTCGGAACGACGAACGAGACCTTCGGCAGCGTCGTGTAGTCGGTCGGGAACTGCGTGAAGGTTTTCGCGGTGCTCGTCGGCACATTGCTGAAGGCGAACCACGGGTTGTGCTTACGCGCGTACTTCGTGGAGCTGTTCGTGCAGACCGTGGACCCCTGCGACGGCAGGCCCTCGTTATAGCTGCCGAAGGTCTTGCCGGCGGCGATCAGCTCGGAGCCGAGGTTGGCGGCGCTGCTGAATCCGGGGGTGTAGCAACTGTCGTCGGTCACGCCCTGCGTACCACCGGAGAACAGCGCCAGGTAGTTGGGCTGGCTGGGGTGGGTCAGGCCGTAGGACTGGGTGAGGTTCGCGCCGCCGCTCTTCAACGAGTTGATGTACGGCGCGCTCGAGGAGCCGATGACCTGCGAGTAGGCGTGGTTCTCGAACACCACCACGACGACGTGGTCGGGCGCCGGCAGGCCCGCGGCCTGCGCGGGCGCGGCGGCCCACAGGCCGAACAGGGCGGCCGCCAGACTGGCCGCGCCGAGGGAGCCCAGCGCCAGACGCGCACGCCGGACACGGGTGAGAACGGACAAGGTGAGACCTCCGGCAGTTACGAAGGAATCAGCGCGGGCCCTCGCTGAAGATCCACGTCAGGTTAGAGGTCCGACCGACCATGGTCAGTACTACGCAGAGGAAGACGAGCTAAACAGACGAGTGCGTTGCGACGCAGTCCCGTCACCCGCCCATAACCTGACCTCCGAGTCGGGTAGGCCGAGGTAGGCCGATCGATCCGAGAAAATATCTACGATTGATCTACAATCACAACGGATCATCGGCGCCGACTCGCACCACCGCCCGACCGTCCCGCCTACTTGGTCAGCATCGACGACCGGGCGGGCCGGGAGCGGTGGACCAGGATGTTGCCGCGGCCGGAGAGGGCGCGGATCTCGACGGTCTCGTCGGACGGCGCCGGGCGGTCGACGGCGGCGATCTCGCTGCGCACGGTGCNGTCGCCCGAACGGAGGTCGAGCAGGGCGGCCGTGCCCTCCCGCACGCCGATGTCGAGCCGGCCGGATCCGGTCACGACAGCGACCGTGCCCCGCACGACCTCGCCGAGGCGGATGTCGGCCGAGCCGGTCCTGGCGTCGACGCTCGCCAGCGCCCGGTCGATGCTGACGACTCCGGCGGCGGTGGCGACCCGCACGTCGTCCGCCGCCTCGCCGAGGGTGATCGCGCCGCTCGCCGCCTGGACCGCCACCGGGCCGTCGAGCTGCTGGATCCGGATCGCGCCGTTGGCGGTCATGACATCGGCGCACCCCCGGCACCGGCCCACGAAGACGTCCCCGTTGGCGGTGCGCAGCCGCAGGTCGCCGGTCTCGTCGAGGTCGACGCCGCCGCGAGCGACCTCGACCGTGCAGTCACCCAGGCGGCCCGTGGCCTGGACACCCGTCGCCGCGCGCGCGTCGACCCGCGAGCCCGTGGGCAGGTCGACCGTCACCTCGACCGCGTCGCCGGACCCGAACAGCGAACGCAGGCGCCTCTTCGGTGCCCGGATCGTCAGCCGGNCGGCGGCGTACTCGACGGTGGTCTCCCGGGCCGCCTGCACGTCGGCGTCGCTGGACGGCTCGACCGGGCGCACCTCCACGACCGTGTCGGCGCGATCGCTCGCCCGGATCAGCAGGCCGCCGACGCCCAGCTCGATGACGGCGAGGATCGGTTCGGGGGTGTCGAAACTCGGCATGATGCAGCTCCTTCGTCAGTGATCGACCCGGCCCCACGGCCGGCTAGCGGACCCACCCGCGGTACCGGCGCCCGTGCTGATCGGCTCCCCCCACGCTGGGACGTCCGGGCCCGGCGCCGGGGTCGAGCGCGGCGCCGACGGCGCGCACGAGCCAGGCGTTGACGGACAACCCCTCGCGGTCGGCCGCCTCGTCGATGCGCGGCTTGAGCTGCTCGGGGACGCGCAGCGTGATCCGCGACGTCCGCCCCTCGTCGCCCTCCGCCGAGCCCGGCCCAGCCCCGACCGGCCCAGCCCCGACCGGCCCAGCCCCGACCGGCCCAGTCCCGACCGGCCCAGTCCCGGCGGGCAGCATCCCGGTGGCCCGAGTGACGCCATCTATGACGTCATTCGCGGCCGGCAGGGGCGTCGGCGGCGGCGTCACGACGAAGTCGGCGTCGCGGCCACGCAGCCGCACATCGACCGACCCCGGCGCCAACTCGCGGCTGATCTCGTCCGCGGCCGCCGACAACGCCTCCAGCAGGGCGAGCCTGGTGGCCGCCTCCAACGGCCCCACGAGCCGCTCGGCCAGCGCAAGCGCGTCCGAGCCCCCCGCCTGCGCGGCGACCGCGAGCTCCCGACGCAGGTTCTCGACATACGGCGCAAGGTCCATGACGCCATTATGGCGTCATGTAGACGCCAAAGGCAAGCCTGACTGCCGCCACAAGGTGTGCGGCAGGGCCGCGACCCCGCCAGCGAGCCGCCCGGCCCCGCTCGAGCGTTGGCGGAGCGAACCTGGCCGGGAGTCGACTGGTCAGTCCCGCCCGGTTCCGGTTCCGCGGAACACCATGATCATCGGCGGGAGGCGGGATGCGGTTCCTTGGGGAGCACCTCGATCATCAGTCGGAGGCAGGTCGGGGGCGGGATCACGCGCCGGCCGGCAGCCGTTCGCGGGCCGGTCTGGCACCATCCTGATCCGCCCGGAGGGTACGTCGCCGTCACCGGACCGACTGCGGAGCCATCATCATGATCCATCCACCGGCACCGCACGTTAAAGATCAGTAGCGGAGTGGGGGCAGTTCAGCGGGNGTGGAGGCGGACCTGCAGGGCCTCGACGCCGCGGACGGCGAGGTGGGGGCGGTAGGTCGGCTCGGCGGTGATCTCCAGCCGGGCGACGCGGTCGAGCAGGGCGGTCAGCATGGTCTCGGCCTCCAGGCGGGCCAGCGGCGCGCCGAGGCAGTAGTGCAGGCCGTGGCCGAAGCCGAGGTGGCGGGCCGCGGGAGCGGACGGCGAGGCGTAGCGGGTGAGGTCGAACCGGTCGGGCTGCGGGAAGGCCGCGGGGTCGCGGTGGGCGGCNCCGGCGACGAGGATGATGCCGTCTCCGGCGCGGAACGTCTGCCCGGCGAGCTCCGTGTCGGCAAGCGCCGTGCGTCCCGTCCACTGGACGGGCGGGTCGTAGCGCAGCGTCTCCTCGATCGCCGCCGGCACGAGCGTCCGGTTCGCCCCCAGCGCCGCGTACTGGCCCGGGTCCCGGGCAAGTGCCAGCACGGCGTTCGCGACCAGGTTCACGGTCGTGTCGTAGCCGGCGACGAGCAGCAGGACACAGATCTCGAGCAGCTCGTCCGCGCCGAGCCGGTCGCCCTGTTCCTGCACGGCGATCAGGTCGCTGAGCAGGTCGTCCGCGGGTTCGTCGCGGCGGCGGGCGATGAGCTCGGTGAAGTAGTCGGCGAATGCCCGGGTGGCCTCGGTACGCTGGGCCCGCTCCACCGGGTCGAGGACCTGGTCGGGGTCGAGGCCCCGGGTCAGCGCCGACGCCCAGCCGCTGAAGACCTTCTCGTCGCGCGCCGGGACGCCGAGCAACGAGCAGATGACCCGCAGCGGCAGCGGCCGGGTGAACGCCTCGACGAGGTCGACCTCGCCGCGGTCGACGGCCGCGTCGAGCAGCTCACCCGACAGCGCCTCGGCCATAGGGCGGAACCGGGCGATCCTCGCCGGGGTGAACGCCCTGCTGACCAGGCGGCGCAGCCGGGTGTGCGTCGGCGGGTTCGCCCGCAGCATCGACCGCAGGCCCTCATCCTGATCCGTCACCGGACGAAACGCGCTGCTCTCCATCGGGACGTGGCCCCAGGCGGGATCCTGCAGGACGCCGACGCAGTCGGCGTGCCGGGTGAGTACGCCGAGCCGGGCCGGGGACAGCCAGTGGCAGCGGGCCGACTCCCGCAGCGTCCGGTAGAGCGGATAGGGATCGCTGCGCCACCGCGGATCGAAGATCTCGCGCGCGCCACCGACCCCCGCCACGCCACCGGTCTCCGCCATGCCACCGGTCTCCGCCATGCCACCGGTCTCCGCCATGCCACTGACCTCGGCCACGTCACCGACGCTAGGCCGCGGGGACAGGACTGCCGCACTCGATATCCGCTTCTTATCGACCGATGCGGAATTCCCGGCCTCAGCTGGCCCATGCACGGCCACAGCGGGTGGCGTCGGTGCGGTCGACGCTGGCCGTGACACCATTGCCGGGGCCGGATCGTGGGATCCGGGGGTGGTCGGCGCCGGATCGTCGGGGCCGGATCGGGGGATAGTGCAATGCCGGCATCTCGCCGCGCTCTGGTCACCGGCGTCGCCGGAATGACGCTCGGCGTCCTCGCCGGCTGTGGAACCGACCGTTCCGCGGCTGCCACGGGCGGACCCGACCCGGCCGGTACGGGCGGGCCCCACCCGGCCGGTCGGCGGATTCCCATGGAGGCGGGTCTCGCGGCGACGCCGGCCGGGGTGGGCCGCGCCGAGGTCGTCGCCCGTTACGGTGGGCTGCGGCCGCACGCCTGGGCCCCTGGACCTGCCCGGGACGATCACGCGGCTGCCCGTCGCCGACAGGGCGCTGGCACTCACCTTCGACGCGTGCGGCGGCCCCGGTGGCAGCGGTTACGACCAGGGCCTGATCACCACGCTGCGCCGGTACGGCGTCCCGGCGACCCTCTTCCTCAACTCCCGGTGGATCGACGCGAACCGGCCCGCCTTCGCCGACCTCGCCGCCGACCCGCTGTTCGAGATCGCCAACCACGGCACCCTGCATCGGCCGCTGTCGGTGTCGGGCCGGTCGGCCTACGGCATCCCCGGTACCCGCGACGCCGGCCAGGTCTACGACGAGGTGGCCGGCAATCATGCCAACCTCACCGGCCTGCTCGGCCGACCGCCCCGGCTCTTCCGGCCGGGTACGGCGTACAGCGACGACGTCGCCGCCCGCATCGTCGGTGACCTCGGCGAGACGATCGTCTCGTTCGCGGTGAACGGTGACGGTGGCGCCACGTACACCGCGGCCCAGGTCCGCGCCAGCCTGCTGGCAGCCCCGCCCGGCTCGATCGTGATCGGGCACATGAACCATCCCCGCCGCGGCACCGGACCCGGCGTGGCGGCGGCCCTGCCCCGCCTGCTCGGCGCCGGCTTCCGCTTCGTCCATCTTCCGGCCGACCTGAAAAGCGTGCGCGCCTGATACCCGCTCCTTATCGACCGATGAGAATTGCCCGGCCCGCGGCAAAGAGCCCTTGACCGGCACCAACCCCGGACCCACGATGACGCCGCCACCTGCATTTCTCCGCGCGCATACCCGTGTTCCCAGTACCGCAGTCCCAGGGCCGGGTGGCGCATACGAAGGAGCGGGATTCATGACCACAGCGGAGATCGACGGCGACCGGGTCGACGCCCACGACGTGTTCGACACCGCCCACCGGATCGATCCCTACTCTCGGTACCGCCGGCTGCGCGAGGCTGCCGTCCCGACACCCGTCCGCCTGGGCGATGCCGAGGTGACGCTGATGTCCAGGTTCTCGGACTGCGCCGCGGTGCTGCAGAGCCAGGCATGGGGGCACGGCAACGTCGACCGGCTCAGCCCCTTCTGGGACCAGCAGGCGAGCCTGCCCGGGTCGTTCATCCGGATGGACCCGCCGGACCACCGGCGGCTGCGCACGCTGGTCAACAAGGCGTTCAGCGCCCGGATGGTCGCCGACCTCGCACCGATGATCACCAGCCTGGTCGACACGCTGGTGGACCGGGCGCTCGCCGCCGGCGGGCTCGACGTGATCCGGGACCTGTCCGCGCCGCTCGCCCAGGCGATGGTGGGCCAGCGGCTGCTCGGGGTGCCCGCGTCCGACGCCGAGCTGCTGCGCTCCTGGGAACTGGCGATCGCCCGCGGCACCGACCCGGACGGTCTGCTGTCCGCCGAGGACATCGCCCGCCGCAACGACGCCGGGGCGAACGTCGTCGCCTACCTGCAGGACCTCGTCGCCCGGCGCAAGGCCGACCCGCAGGACGACCTGCTCAGCCGGCTCGTCGCGGTGGAGGAGTCCGGCGAGGTCCTCACCGCGGCCGAGGTCCTCGGCATCTGCGTGCTGCTGCTCGTCGCCGGGATGGAGACGTCGATCAACCTGGTCGGCAACGGCATCCTCGCCCTGCTCGCCCACCCCGACCAGCTCGCGCTGCTGCGCGCCCGGCCCGAGCTGGCCCCGTCGGCGGTGGAGGAGATCCTGCGCTACGACACGCCGACCCAGTTCACGATGCGGGTCGCGCTCACCGACACCACCGTCGGCGAGCGCCGGTTCCGCCGCGGGGACGGGGCGATCGTGCTGATGGGCTCGGCGGGCCGGGACACCGACGTGTTCGACGGCGGTGAGCGCCTCGACATCACCCGCTACGCCGAACCCGGNCGCTCGCCGCGGCACCTCGGCTTCAGCCTCGGCCTGCACTACTGCCTGGGTGCGCCGCTGGCCCGGCTGGAGGCGACGACCGCGATCCGCACGCTGGTCGAGCGGGCACCGGCGCTGTCGCTGGCCACCGACGAGCTGTCCTACCAGCCGAGCCTCATCCACCGCGGGCTGAGCTCGCTGCCCGTCGACCTCTCCCCCGCCGCCGCCTGAACCGGCGAAGGGCCGGCGCCGCCCTCGGTCTCACCGAGGCGATGGCGCCGGCCCATGCGGCCGACCGGTGAGCCCGCGGCGTGGAACCTGGGTGCCGTGGAACTCAGGCGGCGTGGAAGCGCGTGGGGAGTTCGGCCAGGCCGCGGATGAGCATGTTCGGCTTGTACGGCGGCGTGTCGGTGAGCAGCTCCATGTCGGCGACCCGGTCCAGCACCCCGGCGAGCAGCAGCTCCATCTCGAGCAGCGCCAGCGGCGCGCCGAGGCAGTAGTGGTGGCCGAGGCTGAACGACAGGTGCCGGGCGATCGGCCTGGTGGTGTGGAAACGGGTGACGTCGAGCCGCTCCGGGTCGTCGTACACCAGCGGGTCGCGGTTCGCGCAGGCGATGAGCGCGACGATCCCCTCGCCGGGGGCGAAGACCTCGTCGGCCACCACCAGCTCGCGCTTGGCGGCGCGGGTGTTCATGTGGATGGGCGAGTCGTAGNGCAGCAGCTCGTCGACGGCCGGCCCGATCAGCTCGGGGCGCTCGCGCAGCAGCGCGACCTGGTCGGGGTGGCGGATCAGGGCCATCATCCCGTTGCCGACGAGGTTCACCGTCGTCTCGTGGCCGGCGATGAGCAGCNTCACGCAGGTGCCGAGCAGCTCCTCCTCGGTGAGCCGGTCGCCCGCCTNCTCGACGGCGGCGAGCTGGGTGATCAGGTCGTCGCCCGTCGCCTCCCGGCGCCGGCGGGAGACCAGTGCGCGGAAGTACGACAGGAAGTCGGGGATGGCGGCGTTGCGCTCGGCGAGCGCCTCCGGCGTCATCAGCACGTCGGGGTCGAAGGCCCGGGCCAGCGCCTGCGACCAGACCTGCACCAGCGGGTGGTCCTCGGCGGGCACGCCGAGGATCTCGCAGACCACCGTCAGCGGCAGCGGGTAGGCGATGGTGGCGATGAGGTCGAACTCGCCGGCCCGCAGCGCGTTGTCGAGCAGCTCGTCGACGAGCGCGGCGATGCGGGGCCGCAGCGCCGCCACGGTTCGCGCGGTNAAGGCCTTGGTCACCAGGCCGCGCAGCCGGGTGTGGTCCGGCGGCTCCATCCACAGGAACGACGCCGGGAAGGCCTCGGCGGGGATGGTCGGGTGCAGCTGGTGGGGCTCGCGGTCGTGGCCCCACTCCTGGCTGCCCAGCACCGCCGCGCAGTCCGCGTAGCGGTTGGCGAGCTTCAGGCCGAACGGCCCGGTGTGCAGCGGTCCGGCGGCGCGCAGTTCGGTGTAGATGGAGTAGGGGTCGTGTCGGTTCGCGGGGTCGAACAGCTTCGCGAGCAGCCGGGCCCCCGTCTGCTCGGGGGACGACTCGTCCGGTCGGTCGAGGGCCTCGGACGACGCGGGGTGGACGGTGACCATGCTGTGCTCCTTCTATGACTGCTCGTGGTGGGGGACGGCCAGGCGGTCACGGATGGTGAGCGAGGCGGGCGCGATCGCCCGCGGGGCGCCCGGGGCGAGCACCCGGGCGGCCAGCGCCGGGCGCAGCAGCGCGGTGGGCGGTTCGGCGAGGTGGACGACGCGCATGAGGGTGCGGGCGACGGCGGGGTCGCGGTGCGCGCGGCGCTGTGCCCGGGCCGCGTAGCTCCCGGTGACCCGGCCCCGCAGGGTGCGTCGGCCCACCACCGCGGGGTAGCGCAGGTCCGACGAGGTCGCCATGTCCCAGGCGACGTCGAGGACGGGCCCGACCGCCCGGTAGAAGCGGCCCGGCAGCCCGCCGAGGCCCTCGCCCTCCCGCAGGCAGTCACGCAGGACGAGCGCCTGCTGGGCGGCGACCGTCATGCCCTGCGCGTAGAGCGGGTTGAAGCTGCACAGCGCGTCGCCGAGCACCACGATCCCGTCGGGGGGGCGGCGCACGGCCTCGAAGTGCCGCCGGACCGATTCCCGGAACCGGTACGGCACGGCGTCGGTCAGCGGGGTCGCCGCGCGGATGAGGTCGCTGATGTCGCCGACCGGCAACCGCCGGGCGAACGCGGCGAACCCGTCGTCGTCGGTCGGGGGATGCTCGCCGAGCAGGCCNGCGAGGGTGACGATCCAGCGGTCGCCCTCGATGGCGGCCGCGCCCCCACCACGCAGGCCCGGGGTGGTGGAGATGATGACGCTGAGGTCGCCGCCGAGGTGCTCGGGGCGACGCTCGTAGACCCGCGAGGCGTAGCCGAGATCCACCGTGACGCGCGACGTCGACGGTGCCGGGTGCCCGACGGCGGCGAGCCAGTCCAGACAGCGGGAGTTGCGCCCACTGGCGTCGATCACCAGGTCCGCGGCGAGCACCGTCGACGCGCCGTCGCCGCCGCCGGCACGGATCCGCACGCCGGTGACGGCCCCACCCGCCCCGACGCCGTCACCGACCAGGCCGATCACCGCGGTCCTCGGCAGCAGGCGGACGCCGGGCAGGGCCGCCGTGCGCCGGCGCAGCTCGCGTTCGAGCAGCGGCCGACTCGCGAGCACCGACGTCAGCCCGGTGGAGACCGGACCGACCCGGCGCCCCTGCAGGTACCAGCGCCCACCGACCAGCGCCTCGCTGGTCGGCGCCCCGGCGGCGACGAGCTGCGCGACCAGGCCGGGATGCAGCTCCTCGAGGATCTCGCGCCCGCGGTCCATCAGCGCGTGCAGGTGCCCGGCCTGCGGCACCCCACGGCGGGCGCCCAGAGCGGCGCTCTCCCCGTCGGCGGAGCCGGGCAGGTCGTCGCGGTCGAGGACGCTGACCCGGCCGAAGGACTCGCTCAGCACCCGCGCGGCGAGCAGGCCGGCGACCCCCGCTCCGAGCACGACGGCGTGCCCGGAGCGGGGCGTCGAGGCCGGTCGGTCAGATGTCAAGGGTCAGCCGCTCCGAGCGCGCCCGGGACACGCAGATCATCATGGTGGTGCCGGTGGCCTGCTCCTCCGCCGACAGCACGGAGTCCCTGTGGTCGACCTCGCCGTCGAGCACGGTCGTCTCGCAGCTCGCGCAGGTGCCCTCGCGGCACGAGGAGGGGACGTCGAGCCCGGCGCGGTCGAGCGCGTCGAGCACCGACTGGTCGGCGCGCACCCGCACCAGCCGCCCGGAGCCGGCCAGCAGCACGTCGAAGGCCCGCTGGTCGGCCTCGTCCGCGCCGTCCGTCGGGCGGGGACGGAACCGTTCGACGTGCAGGCTGCCGATACCGCGGGCGGCGAACGCCCGCTCGGTGGCCGCCAGCAGCGGCTCCGGCCCGCAGCAGTACAGCCGCGAGTCTGCGGCGAGCTCGGCGACGATGTCGTCGACGGGCAGCAGGCCTTCGGTGTCCTCGGGCAGCACGCGCACCCGGTCGGGGTGGCGGGCGAGCTCGGGCAGGAACGCCATCCGCCGCCGTGCCCGACCGCCGTAGTACAGCCGCCAGTCGGCGCCGCGGCGCTCCAGCTCGTGCAGCATCGGCAGCAGAGGCGTGATCCCGATGCCGCCGGCGACCAGCCGATAGGACCCGCCGGCCACCAGCGGGAAATTGTTTCGCGGGGCGCCCACCTCGATTTCCGTACCCTTCACGACCTGTTCATGGAAGTAGCGCGACCCGCCCCGACTTTTCTCCTCCAGGAGCACCGCGATTCGCCAGGACCGGGTATCGGACGGATCACCGCACAACGAGTACTGGCGGATCTCCCCACCNGGTACCCGAATATCCACGTGGGCGCCCGGAGCCCAGGTGTCGAGAGCCTCTCCTTGCGGGNCCACCAGCACGACGACCAGCACGTTCTCCGCTGCCAGAGTCGCCTCGTCCACCCGCAGGACCGTCCAGCGAGATACCGAACTCACCGGCAAACCGTCTCATGCCAGGCATCACGCGAACAGCGATCAATACAACGGCAATCACNCCATCGAAAACGTCGATGGCCGACGACCGAACGCGCAGGGCACGGCAACAATGGCCCCGCGCGAATGACCCCGCGCGAATGACCCCGCATGCAGCACGTTTTTACCGGTGGGAGCANCCGTGAGCGAGACAATCGTCAGGCCCTCCGAGGCATCGAGTCCGCCGGATCCCGTGCTGCTGGCGGAACGCACCGCGCGGTTCATCCGGGACGTCGTCGTCCCCGTCGAGCGCGAGATCGTCGTCGACGGCCGCCGGATGGACGACGCGCTGCGCCTGGAGCTGGTGGCGGCCGCCCGGGACGCCGGGGTGTTCGGCCCGCTGTCGCCCGTCGAGTACGGCGGCTTCGGCCTGGACTTCCGCGGGCAGGCGCACGTGCTCATCGCGGCGGGCGCGAGCCTCGTCGGGCCGCTGGCCCTGCACTGCTGGGCCCCGGACGACGGCAACATCCACCTGCTCGCCGACGCCACCACTCCGGCCCAGCGCGAGCGCTACCTGGCGCCGCTCGCCGCCGGCGAGGTGCGCTCGGCGATCGCGATGACCGAACCCGCCCCCGGCACCGGATCCGACCCGAGCATGCTGCGCACCGTCGCCACCCGGGTGCCCGGCGGCTGGTCGATCACGGGTGCCAAGCACCTCATCACCGGCGCGGACGGCGCCGCGTTCACGATCTGCGTCGCGCGCACCGACGCCGGCCCCACGATGTTCCTCGTCGACGCGGACAACCCAGGGATGCGGGTGGTGCGCCGGATGCCGACGCTGGACTTCACCAGCGCCCCGGGCGGCCACTGCGAGGTCGCCTTCGACGACTGCCGCGTCGACGACGCCGCCGTGCTCGGCGAGGTGGGGCTGGGTCTGGAGTACGCCCAGGCCCGGCTGGCCCNGTCCCGCCTGACGTTCTGCATGAACTGGCTGGGCCTGGCGGTCCGCGCGCACGTCCTGGCCGCCGAGCACGTGCTGGGACGCCATTCCTTCGGCGCCCCGATCGCCGAGCACGGCATGGCGCAGGCCCTCGTCGCCGACAACGAGATCGACATCGCCGCGGCCCGCGCGCTCGTCCACGCCACCGCCGCGACCCTGGACACTCAGGGGGCGACCAGCTCGGCGGCCCGCCACGACGCCGCCATCGCGAAGACCTTCGTGTCCGAGGCGGTGTGGCGGGTGCTGGACCGGGCGGTGCAGCTCTTCGGCGGCCTCGGCGTCTGCGAGGACCACCTCGTCGCCCGTTTCCTCGTCGAGGCGCGCGCCTTCCGTATCTACGAGGGTCCCTCCGAGGTGCTGCGGGCCTCGGTGGCACGGCGGGTGTTCCGCCGCCTCGGCTAGCCCCGCCGATCGTGGTGTTCCGCGGAACCGCGCGTCGCGTCTGGAGTCCTGGCCGCGGCCCGACTCTCATGATCGTGGTGTTCCGCGGAACCGCGCCAGGCGATCCATCTCCATCAGCGGCACATCCATCAGCGGCACGTCCATCAGCGGTAGGAGACCCAGGTGAGCAACCCGTCAGTTCTGAGCCCGGCAGCACCCGGTTTCGCGGTCTTCGCCCAGCCGGGCGCGGGCGTGGACTTCGAGCACATCCGGCGGATGGCGAACACGGTGGTGCCGTTCGGCGCGTTCGTCGGCGTCGAGGTGACGGAGGTCGACGCCGACCACGCGGTCGTGGAGATCCCCGACCGTCCCGAGCTGACCAACCAGTTCGGCACCGTGCACGCCGGCGCGCAGTTCCTCGCGGCGGACATCGCCGGGGCGTGCGCGTTCGTCGGGGCGACGGCCGGCCGGATCGCCGACGTGGAATGGCTCGTCGTGCGCGACAGCTGGTCGTCGTTCCGCCGACCCGCCCGGGGCCTGGTGCGCGCGGTGGGAACCGTCGACGAGCGCGCGGTGCGCCAGGTGCTCGCCGCCGGCCCCGGCGAGCGCGTCGACCTCGACGGCAAGGCGGTGCTGCACGACGCCGCCGGCACCCTGGTCGCCACCTTCCGCTTCGCCTACGTCGCCGANCTCGCCGCCCCGGCCGCCCCGGCCGCCCCGTGACCGGCCCGACGCCCGGGACGGCGCCCGGCTCCGCACCCGGCTCGGCACCGCCGCGCCGGTCGGAGTTCTCGGCGCTGGAGGCGCTGCGGGTCGACAGCGTCGGAGGCGTGTCGTTCGTGCTGCGGGTGCTCCCCCAGGCCGATCCGGGCGCGCCGGTCGTGCTGATCCTGCCCGCGATGGCGCTCAAGGCGAAGTTCTACCTGCCGATCGCGCGGGCGCTGCACGCGGCGGGGGTGTCGGTGGTGACGACGGACCTGCGCGCCCAGGGCGAGTCGACGCCCGGCCTGCACGACCAGCCGACCTTCGGCTACCGCGAGCTGATCGAGGTCGACCTGCCGCGGGTGCTGGCCGCCGTGCGGACCCGGTTCCCCGGGGCGCGGCCATACCTGTTCGGGCACAGCCTCGGCGGCCAGATCGCCCTGCTGCACGCCGCCGCCGAGCAACCCGCGGGGGGCGGGATCGCCGGCGTCTGCGTCATCGGCACGGGGACCGTGTACTGGAAGGCGTTCGGCTTCCGACGCTGGGCGGAGGCGCTGTACTCGATCCAGACGATCGGCCTGGTCGCGCGGGTGCGCGGCTACTGGCCGGGCGGCATGCTCATCGGCGGCGCCATGCCCGGCCGGGTGATGACGGACTGGGCGCGGCACTCCCGCACCAGCCGCTACCGGCCGCACGGGACGACCCGCGACTACGACCGCCTGCTCGCCGAGCTCGACCTGCCGGTGCTGGCCATCTCCCTCGACGACGACCGGCTGGGACCGAAGTCGAACGTCGACTTCCTCTGCCGCCGCATGCCCCGAGCCCGCATCGACCGGTGGCACATCACCGCCGCCGCCGGCGTCGCCCACCGCGACCACTTCGCCTGGACGAAGGACGCCGCCGTCATCGGCCCCGCGGTCGCGGCCTGGATCCGCGAGCGCCGCAGGCCCGCGTAGCCGGATTCCTCTCGGGCGATTGGAACCTCCAATCGGGGGCGGTCACCGACATATTCGTCGCGATCCGTTCACCAACGATTCACCGAGACCTGCTGAACTGNAGCTGCCCGTCGACACGGAATTAATCGACACGTACACGGACCGGGTGCCGGGAATTCATCGGCCAGGGGACAAACCGGTTCGGCACTGGTCCGGCCCCGGCGCGCGCAGGACATAACACAGCTGTTTGGCAGATGCCGCCGGATCGGAGGGGGGAACCAGTGAGCCGTATTACCGTCGAAAACGTCACGCGCCGCTATGGTGACGTGCGGGCGGTCGACGGGGTGAGCCTCGACGTCGCCCACGGCGACTTCCTGGTCCTGCTCGGCCCCAGCGGCTGCGGGAAGTCGACGCTGCTGCGCATGATCGCAGGTCTGGTTTCCCCCAGCGACGGCCGGGTGCTCGTGGACGGCAACGACGTCACCGAAGCCCCGGCCCGCGACCGCGACCTCGCGATGGTGTTCCAGAGCTACGCGCTTTACCCGCACCTGACCGTCGAACGCAACATCGGATTCCCGCTGCGCGCTCGTAAGCAGCGCAAGGCCGACATCCGCCGCCGCGTCGCCGAGGTCGCCGACATCCTCGACCTCGGCGCGCTGCTCGACCGCCGGCCGCGTGCGCTCTCCGGCGGCCAGCGCCAGCGGGTGGCGCTCGGCCGCGCCCTGGTCCGCGACCCCGGCGCCTTCCTGATGGACGAGCCGCTGTCGAACCTGGACGCCCAGTTGCGCACCGCGACCCGCACGGAGATCACCGAGCTGCACCGCCGGCTCGGGCGGACGTTCGTCTACGTCACCCACGACCAGGTCGAGGCGATGACGATGGCGACGTCGGTCGCCGTGCTCAACCGCGGCCGCCTGGAGCAGCTCGGGACGCCGACCGAGGTGTACGACACCCCGGCGTCGGCGTTCGTCGCCGGATTCCTGGGCTCCCCGCCGATGAACCTGCTCGACGCCGAGATCGTCAGCCGCGACGGCCGGCTGCACGCGGTCGCCGAGGGCGTGGACGTCCCCCTGGGCCTCGACCATCCCTCTCACGAGGGCGAGCAGGTGCGGCGACCCGCCATCCTCGGCGTCCGCCCCGAGCACCTGAGCCTGCGGCCGGCCGCAGACGCGGGCCCGGCGCCCGAGGCCGGCGGTGTCCCCAACGGCAGTGCCCCCAACGGCAGTGCCCCCAACGGCGGTGCCCCCAACGGCGGTGCCCCCGCGGCGACGCTGCGCGGCAGCGTGCGCAGCATCGAGAACCTCGGCAGCGAGGAGATCGCCCACTGCCGCGTCGGTGCGGCCGAGGTGGCCGTGCGGGCCCGCCGGCCGGCCGGCTTCACCGTCGGCGAGGCCGTCGTCCTCACCGTCCGCCCCGAGCACACCCACCTGTTCGACCGGGAGTCGGGACGCCGGCTCGTCTGGCAGCCGGACCGGGACCCTCAGGTCCCCGCCGCCCGCGTCCCCGTCGCCACCTGACACCCGCCACAGCTCACCCGCTCGCACTGTCACCTCGCCGAGGAGCAGCACGTGAAAAGACCGTTCGCCCGGAGATCGTTCTCCCTGGTGGCCCTGTCGGCCGCCACCGCACTGTCCGTCCTGNCCGCCTGCGGCTCGCCCGGGGGCGGTGGCGACGACGTGGCGCCGAAGGCCACCAGCAAGATCCCCGAGCTCGGCAAGGACCAGAAGGTCTCCATCGTCTTCGAGAGCTACAACTTCGGGCAGGCCGGGGCCTGGACCGACACCTTCAACGAGCTGATCGGCAAGTTCGAGAAGGCCCACCCGAACATCCACGTCACGGCGCAGAAGCCGCAGGGTTCCAGCCCGAACCCGGCCACCGACACGGTGTCGAGCCTGCAGAGCCAGATCGCCGCCGGCTCGCCGCCGGACGTCGTCCAGCTCGGCTTCAGCGACCTCGACTTCGCCATCCACTCGCTGAAGGTGAAGTCGCTGGACGACCTGGTCGGCAAGGACGCCGTCCAGGCGAACTTCGACGGCGCCAAGTTCCCGTACGCCAAGACCGCGCGGACCCTCGGTGACTGGGACGGCAAGACCTACGGCGTGCCGTTCGTCTTCTCCACTCCGGTGCTGTACTACAACGCCTCCATCTTCGCCGAGGCCGGTCTCGACCCGGCGAAGCCGCCGACGACGTGGGACGAGGCTCGTCAGGACGCCAAGACGATCGTCGACAAGACCAACCACGACGGCGTGTACCTCGACTGCCTCACGAAGATCGCCAAGGACTGGTGCTTCCAGAGCCTGGTCCGCTCCAACGGCGGACGGGTGATCTCCGAGAACCGCACCACCCTGACCTACTCGCAGCCCCCCGCCGTCCAGGCGGTCCAGATGGCCCAGAGCCTGGTCAAGGACGGCCTGACCCCCGTGCTCGGCCAGAAGGAGGCCTACACGAGCTTCGCCGCCGGCAACATCGGCATGTTCCTGGAGACCAGCTCCATCCAGGGCACGTTCGTGAAGGGCTCGAAGGGCAAGTGGGACCTGCGCGCCGCGGAGATGCCGAGCTTCGGGAAGAAGCCGACCATCCCGACGAACTCCGGCGCGTCGCTGTTCGTGCTGTCGAACGACCCGGCCAAGCAGCGCGCCGGCTGGGAGCTGATCAAGTTCCTGACCAGCGAGGACGCCTACAAGACGATCTCCACCAAGATCGGCTACCTGCCGCTGCGGACCGGCCTCGTCGACGACCCGAACGGGCTCGCCGCCTGGGCCAAGGCCAACCNGCTGGTCGTGCCGAACATCGCTCAGCTCGACCGGATGGAGCCGTGGATCTCGATTCCCGGCGTCAACTACATCCAGGTCCGTGACGGGATGATGGAGGCGGTCGAAAAGATCGTCTACCAGGGCGCGGACGCGCAGTCGACCCTGACCGCTGCCCAGAAGCAGGGCGCGGCACTGCTCCCGAAGGCGTAATCCGATGACCACGACCGGACCGGCCGAGNTGACCCTGATCCAGGTGAGCGACACGCACCTGCTGCCAGCCGGCGAGCTGATGCACGACCGCGTGGACACCTTCGCCCTGCTGGAGACGGTCGCCGCGACGGTGGCGTCCTCGACCGGTCCGGTCGCTGGGATCCTGCTCACCGGCGACCTCGCCGACGACGGCTCCCCCGCCTCCTACCGGCGGCTGCGGCAGATCGTCGACCCGCTGGCGGCCACGTTCGACGCGCCCGTCGTCTACGCGATGGGCAACCACGANGAGCGGCTGGCCTTCCGCGCCGAGCTGCTGAACGGCGCCGGCGTGCCCGTCGGCCTCGACGGACAGGCCGGCCAGTGGTCGGCCGACCATCCCTGCGACAGCGTCCACCTGGTCGACGGCCTGCGCCTGGTCGCCCTCGACTCCACCACGCCGGGCCGCCACGACGGCTGGCTCACCGACGCCCAGCTCGCCTGGCTGGCCGACGTGCTGGCCACCCCGGCGCCCCGCGGCACCCTGCTGATCGTGCACCACCCGCCGCTGCCGTCGCCGGTGCCGACCGTGCACCTGTTGCGGCTCGCCGCCGCCGAGCGGCTCGCCGACGTCGTCGCCGGCACCGACGTCCGGATGATCCTCAGCGGGCACGCCCATCACGCCGGCGCCGGCGCGCTCGCCGGCATCCCCGTCTGGGTCAGCCCCGCCCTCGCCTACGACACCGACCCGCTGCCGCCCGACGGCCGGCTGCGGGGCCTGCTCGGCGGCGGCTTCAGCCGGATCGACCTGATCGACGGCCAGTTCGTCGCCACCGCGATCCCGCTGTCTCCCGCCGGCCAGGTCTACGACAACGACCGGGCCGAGAGGCTGGAGTTCATCCGCAACCTCACCCCGCAGACCACCCCGGGATGAGCGGGATGTTCGTCGAGGTCGCTCCCCCCACGCTGCCGGCGCCGATCGTGGCGCCGGCAGCCGCCGGGGGTCGGGGCCGGACCGCCCGGCGCCTGGCCCGCCGCCTCGGCCGCGGCGTCGTGCCCTACCTGTACCTCGTCCCGGCGTTGGGCATGCTCATCGTCTGGATCTACCGTCCGCTGGTGGAGACGGCGAACTACTCGTTCTACTCGTGGAACCTGTCGCCGACGCAGNCCGCGACCCCGGTCGGCTGGCACAACTACCACCGGCTGTTCACCCTGCCCGAGCTGGGCGGGTCGGTCTGGCGGACCCTGCTGATGATCATCGGTCTGCTGCCGTTCACCATCGTCATCCCCGTCGTGGTGGGGCTGCTCTCCCGCGAGGTGCGTGGCCGGGCGCGCAGCATCTACCAGGCGCTGATCTTCCTGCCGTTCCTGGTCGCGCCGGTGGCGAGCGCCGCGGTCTGGCAGTGGCTGCTCAGCCCCCGCACCGGAGCGGTGAACCGGGCGACGGGCTCGTCGGTGAACTGGTTCCACGAGCGATGGCCCGCCCTGATCGCCATCACCGGCATCACCGGCTGGCACGTCCTCGGGTTCGCCGTGGTCGTGGTCGCCGCTGGCCTGGCCTCGATCAACGGGGACTACGCGGAAGCCGCCTCCGTCGACGGGGCGTCGCGCTGGCAGATCACCCGCTGGCTGACGCTGCCGCTGCTGTCGCCGACGCTGGTGTTCCTGGTGTTGGCCACAGCGCTGCTGTTCGCGCCGCAGTGGACGTTCCCGCTGATCGACACGCTCACCCAGGGCGGTCCGGTCGACGCCACCACCAACGTCTACTACCTGCTCTGGGAGTACGGCATCCAGAGCTTCGACGCCGGCCTCGCCTCGGCGGCCGGAGTGGTGTTCTTCCTCGGGTTCGGGCTGGTGGCGGCGGTGCTGCTGTGGATTTCCGAGCGCGTCACCATCCACGACGACTGAGAGGGCGCCCCGATGACCAACTTCGACGCCCCGGAGACGCCGGGGGGTCGGTCGAGGACGCGCGTCGTCGTCGGCCACCTCACGCTGGCCCTGCTGGGCCTGGCCTGCGTGTTCCCGATCTACTGGCTGTATGCGACGTCGCTGCGGCGACCGAACGACGTCTACGAGGTCAGCCCGCTGCNGTGGCCGCTGTCCGTCGACAGCTACCGCACGGCGATCGACGAGGTCGACGTCCTGCGGCTGCTGCTCAACACCACCGTCGTCGCGGTGCTCACGGCGCTCGGGCAGCTCCTGACCAGCCTGCTCGCCGCGTATGCCTTCGCCGCCTGGAACTTTCCGCTCAAGCGGGTGCTCTACCTGGCCTTCGTCGGTAGCTGGCTGGTGCCGTTCCAGGTCGCCATGCTGCCGAACTACGTGCTGCTGCACCAGCTCGGGCTGCTGAACACCCTGTCCGGGGTGATCGTCCCGAACATCGTCTCCGGGCTCGGCGTGCTGCTNCTGCGCCAGCACCTCGACAGCTTCCCCAAGGAGCTGCTGGAGGCGGCGCGGATGGACGGCCGGTCGTCCTGGTCGACGCNGTGGATGGTGGTCGTGCCGAACCTGCGCGCGGCCCTGGCGGCGCTGGGCATCCTGCTGCTCGTCAACGCCTGGAACGAGTACTTCTGGCCGGCGCTGGTCCTGCAGCGGCACAACGATGTGCTGCAGCTCGGCATCCGCAGCTTCATGAGCGCCACCGAGGGCGACGACTGGGGCCCGCTGACCGCGACCGCCGGCCTGGCCTGCCTGCCGATCTTCATTATCTACCTGCTGCTCCAACGCCACGTCGTGAGCGGCTTCGTCCGCTCCGGCCTGCGCTGAAGACCCGTGCCGCGCGCGGGCGGGAACCCGACTCCCACCCGCGCGCGGCACGTCCCCTCGCCTACGCCGGCGAGGCATGATCGCGCCTGTGGTTGATCTGCTTCTGGTCCGTCACGCCGACTCGGTCGCCCCGACTCCCGATGGCCCCGACGAGTATCGGCGGCCTCTCACTGAGAAGGGGTGCGAACAGGCCCTCGACCTTGTTTCAGCCCTCGGTCACCATGGCCGCGCATCGCGCCTCCTGTCCAGTCCGTGCCTTCGCGCGATCCAGACCCTGGAACCGACTGCCCGGGTCGTGGGACTGCCCATCTGCCGCCGTGACGAGCTTCGCGAGTGGCGGTCAGGCCTGGCTCCGACGCGCGACTGGCAGGCCCACTACGAGCGGAGTTGGGCGCAACCCGGCACGGTCATCGGGACAGGCGAATCACTCGCCGAGCTCACCACCCGTGCGGGGAACACGGTTCGTGCGCTCGTGGGGTCGGCCGCGCCCGCGACGACAATCCTGGCTGCCACGCACGGCACGTGGATCTCTCGGGCGCTGCTCGCTCTCGGCCTTCCGATCGACTGCGCCTTCTGGCTTTCGATGCCGATGCCCGCGATCTACACGCTCAGCTTCGACGGGCCAGACCTGCGGCGCGCGTTCGGCCCGGGTCTCGAGAGCGGACAGTAGCGCCGACCACGTCCGAGACCGGCAGTGCCGACCGCAGACTTCGCGCCGATCCCGGAGCCGGTTCCGCGGAACACCACGATCGTTTGCAGGGACTCTGNGTCCAGGGTCCGGTCCCTACGGGCGATGGTGTGATGCCAGCCCGCCCGATCGCCGTCCTGGCAGGATGGCGGCATGGAACGTGTGCTTGGCATCGGTGGCTACTTCCTGCGGGCCGTGGACCCGGCGGCCCTGAGTGCGTGGTACCGCGACTGCCTGGGTCTGGACGTCGATGAGAACGGCCTGTGGCATCAGGGAGCCGGGCCGACCGTGTTCACGACGTTCGAGTCCGAGACCGACTACTTCGGGTCCCGCGCCCAGCAGACCATGCTCAACTTCCGGGTCCGCGACCTGGATGCGATGCTTGCGCAGTTGCGCGCCAAGGGAGCGGACGTGGCCGAAGAGACGCAGGACATGGAGGGTGTCGGTCGCTTCGGCTGGGTCACCGACCCGGCGGGCAACCGGGTCGAGCTGTGGCAGCCCGCCTGAGCGCGGCCGCACACTCCGCCACACAAGCACCCGCCACACAAGCACCCGCCACACAAGCACCCCCTGCCCGGCCCAGCACCGAACCCGCGCCCGCCTCCCCACAGACTGCCGGCCGCGTCCGACCCACATCACCCTGGTCATGGAAGTCGAGCTCGCGTCCGGCAGCGCGGCACGGCGCGGTTCCGCGGAACACCGACCTCAGGGAACACCCGGATCACCGGAAGTCAGGCCCGCATCTCTGAGCATTCCCGCGATCAACCGATCATCCGCAGACATGAAGATCGGTCCGCAGCGGTCGCGGCCCTGGGGAGGTCGTGGCCCTGGGGAGGTCATGACAGGCCCTGGTCACGGGTGTGCCGACCCGCCACAGTTGATCTTGATCGGTTTTTGTCGGTGGTGGGTGGGACGATGCTCGGGTCCGATGATCGACGACACCCCTGGCNCGGTGATCATGATGATGGCAGCAGCGGCAGCTCCTTCTCCGACGTCCTCACCATTCCCATCCGTTCTGGAGGTGGATGTGGAGACGGCCGCGTTGGGGGTGGTGGAGGAGGTGATCTGCCGCTGGGCGGGGCGGATCGCGGCGGCGACCTGCGGTTGGCTGACGGCGTTGGCGGCGTTCGACCGGCGGGAGGGCTGGTCCGGGGTCGGTATGGGGTCGTGCGCGCACTGGCTGGCCTGGCGGTGCGGGATCGGTCTGCGGACCGCACGGGAGCATCTGGCCACCGCGCACGCATTGGAGCGTCTTCCCGCGATCCGTGCCGCTTTCGCCGCCGGCACCCTGTCCTATTCCAAGGTGCGGGCGGTGACCCGGGTCGCGGAGCCGGCGACCGAGCAGGTCTGGTTGTCCCATGCCCGTTTCTGCAGCGCGGGCCAGATCGAGCGGCTGGTGCGGTCCTACCGGCAGGTCCGGGGGGATGAGCGGGTACGCCGCGCCGCCCGGCGGTTGTCCTGGCGGATCGATGACGAGGGGATGCTCTGCCTGCACGCGGTGCTGGCTCCCGAGGAGGGCGCCCGGCTGATCGCGGCACTGGACGCGGCCCGGGCAAGCCTCGAGGACACCACCCCTCCCCCTGCGGGCACCAGGACGAACGACAACGACGACGCCGCGGCAGGCGGCGATGGTGCGGCAGGCGATGGTGCGGCGGACGGGGCCGGGGTGGCGGGTCTGCCCGCGGACGGAGAGCGGGTGACCACGTCGCGGGACCGGCAGCGGGACGCCGATGCGCTGGTCGCCCTGGCCGAGGGCTTCCTCGACCGGCCCGCTCCCGGGCTGACGACCCCCGGCCACACCCTCACGGTGCACCTCACCACCCGCCCCGACACCCCCACCCGCCCCGACACCCCCGCCGGCCGTGACACCCAGCCCGGCGCGGAGAGCGGTGCCAGTGCCCCGGACGTGAACGACAGTGCTGCGGACGGCGTCGCCGGGCTGCCGGCGACACCACTGATCGGGATCGGAGCGTGGGCCGACGTCGACGGCGGGATCGGGCTGTCCCCACAGGTCCTGCAACGGCTCGGCTGCGACGGGCTGATCCGCGCGTTGCTCGCCGACCCCGACGGCAATCCCCTGCACCTCGGCCGCCGCCAGCGCCACCCCAGCCCACGACTCCGCGACGCCGTCTACGCCCGCGACCAGGGTCGCTGCCAGTACCCCGGCTGCGGACACACCCGCTGGCTCCAGATCCACCATCTGACCGACTGGGTCGAGGGAGGCGATACCGACATCGACCGGCTACTCCTGCTCTGCACGGCCCACCACCACGCCATCCACGACGAGCACATCCACCTTGACCGCGCCCCGGACGGCACCGTCACCGCCCGGATCCCCGACGGCCGCGCTCTCACCGAGGCCCCACCCATCCNCCCCGGCCCCGAACCCGCCGCCATGCTCGCGCGCGCCACCCGCCACGTCACCTCCACCGCCATCCACACCGAGGACGGCGGCCGGCTCAGCCTCCTCGACTCCATCCACGCCCTCCTCAACCCCTGAGCCAACCCCTGAGTGACAGACCGAGGCGGGGCCGGTTCCGCGGAACCGCGGAACCGAAGGGCCTCTGCACCGGTTCCGGTTAGGCCACTCGGGGCTCGGCCGGGGCAAGGAGGGTCTCGGCAAGGGAGGTGTCGTGCTCGGCGGCGCGGAAGCGCGGGTGGTCGAGCGCGTCGGCGAGGAAGCCGGCCGTCGTCGCCACACCGGCGCCCACGACGCGGGTCTCGGCGAGCGCGCGGCGCATCCGGGCGATCGCGCCGTCGCGGTCCGGTGCCCAGACGACGACCTTGGCCAGCAGCGAGTCGTACAGCGGCGGGATCCGGTAGCCGGCGGTCAGGTGGGTGTCGACGCGGACGAACGGACCGCCGGGCAGGTCCAGTTCGGTGACGAGACCCGGGGTGGGGCGAAAGTCCCGGGTGGGATCCTCGGCGTTCACCCGGCACTCGATGGCCACACCGCGGGCGGTGACGTCGGACTGCGGGTAGCCGAGCTCCTCGCCCGCCGCGACCCGGAGCTGCTCGGCGACCAGGTCGAGGCCGGTGACCATCTCGGTGACCGGATGCTCGACCTGCAGCCGGCAGTTGACCTCCATGAAGTAGTAGGCCCCGCGCGCCGGATCGTAGAGGAACTCCACGGTGCNGGCACCGACGTAGCCGGCCGCGAGCACGGCGCGCACCGCCGCCTCCCCCAGCTCGGCGACGCCGTCGGGGTCCACCCCGGGCGCCGGGGACTCCTCGACGAGCTTCTGGTGGCGCCGCTGCAGCGAGCAGTCGCGGGCGCCCAGGTGGACGCCGTTGCCGTGGCCGTCGCACAGCACCTGGATCTCGACGTGGCGCGCGGATTCGAGGTAGCGCTCCAGGTACAGCCGGCCGTCGCCGAACACGGCCAGGGCCGCCGCCCGGGTCTCGGCGTAGGCGGCGGGGAGGTCCGCGCGGTCGTGGACGACGCGCATGCCACGACCGCCGCCGCCGGCGACGGCCTTGAGAATCAATGGGTAGCCGATGTCGCCGGCGAGCGCGAGGGCGGCGTCCGGGCCGTCGAGGGCGTCGCGGCTTCCCGGCAGCAGCGGCAGGCCAGCGTCACGCATGATCCCACGGGCAACGGCCTTGTCCCCCAGCCGGGCCATGACGTCGGCCGGCGGCCCGATGAAGACGATCCCCTCGTCCTCGCAGACCTCGGCGAACTCCGGGTTCTCCGACAGGAAGCCGTAGCCCGGATGGATCGCCTCGGCGCCGCGGGTCCGGGCGGCCTCCACCACCGCCGGGATGTTCAGGTAGCTGCGCTTCGCCGGACCCGGGCCGACCTGCACCGACTCGTCGGCCAGCCGGACGGCCGCGGAATCCCGGTCGGCGGCCGAGTGCGCGACGATCGTGCGGATGCCGAGCTCGCGGCAGGTGCGCACCACCCGCAGCGCGATCTCGCCTCGGTTGGCCACCAGGACGCTGCTGAACATCAACGGCTCCCGTTCGGGGCCTGGTCCAGCGGCGCGAGCAGGAACAGCGGCTGCCCGTGCTCGATGGCGGTGGCGTCCTCGACGAGAATCCGCACGACCCGCCCGGCACGCTCCGCCTCGATCGGGATCATCAGCTTCATCGCCTCGACGATCGCGACCTGCTGGCCGGCCCGNACCGTGTCGCCCTCGGCGACGAACGGCGGCTTGCCCGGTTCCGGCGCGCGGTAGAACATGCCGACCGACGGAGAACCGAGCGGGAACGTCCCGGCTTCCTCGGGCGCCGCCGGCTCACTCGGCTGCGCAGCCGCAGCCGCGGCCGGGGCGGAGGCCACCGCCGCGGGTGCGGACACCGCCGCGGGTGCTGCCGGGGCCATGGGGGCGGAGGGCGCGGCCCAGCGGGTCCGCGCGGGCGCGATCGGTGCTTCCGCGTACCCCGGGCCGGTGCTCGTCCAGCCCATCTCGACGCTGACATCGCCGGCCGACACGCGGACGTGGCTCGGCGCGACCCGTGCCCGCACGGACAGCTCCAGCACGTGCGCGCCGAGCACCGCGACCACGGCGTCCACGGCCGGTGCGGGCACCCGGCTGTCGCCGCCGTCCGGGTCGACGTCCCCGGTCGTTCCCGGCACCTGGTCGATTGCCGTCGAGTCGGTCGTCATCTGGTCGCCTCCACGCTCCGGTCGGTCTGGGACTCGTGCGCGTCGCCGCTCGGCGCCGGCGCCGGCACCGGTGCAGATGCAGGTGTCGCGACGCCGAACTGCCGGAACCTGGCCCGCCGGCGCGTCACCAGGTTCATCTGGTCCAGTGGCAGCAGGTCGGCGAGCGCGCCCCGCAACGCCTCACGCAGGCGGGCGGCGGTTCCCGCCGGATCGGCGTCGGCGCCGCCGTCCGGTTCGGGGATGACGCCGTCGACGACACCGAGCCGCAACAGCTCGCGGGCGTCGACCCGCAGGGCCGCGGCAGCAGTCGGCGCGGCCGCCGGGTTCTTCCACAGGATCGCCGCGCAGCCCTCCGCGCTGATCACCGAGTAGACGGCGTTCGCGCACATCAGGACGCGGTCGGCGAACGCCAGCGCTAGCGCGCCGCCGCTGCCGCCCTCGCCGGTGACCACGGCGACGACCGGCACGGGCAGCCCGGCCATCAGCCGCAGGTTCTCGGCGATCGCGACGGCCTGGGCCTGCTCCTCCGCCTCGATGCCGGGATAGGCGCCGGCGGTGTCGATGAGGGTGATCACCGGCAGCCCGAGCTTGGCGGCCAGCCGCATCACCCGGGCGGACTTGCGGTAGCCGGCCGGGGTCGGCATCCCGAAGTTGCGGTAGCGCAGCTCGTCGGCGGTGTGACCCTTCTGGGTGCCGAGGACGGCGACGGGTATCCCGTCGAGCCGGCCCAGACCCGCGACCAGCGCCGGGCAGTCGGCCGACATCCGGTCGCCGCGCAGCTCGGTGAAGTCCTCGAGGATCATGGCGGCGTAGTCGAGCGTCGTCGGTCGGCCCAGGCGGCGGGCGGCGCGCACGCTCTCCCAGGCGTCGCGCCGCGCAAGCTGCTCCGGGTCGGTGACGACCGCGCGGTCCGGCCGCCCCGCCTGGCGGGGAATGCCGTCGGCGCGCCGGCTCGACACCGACAGCAGCCGGGCCAGGTTCGCCCGCAGCTCGTGCCGGGGGCTGATGAGGTCGACGACGCCGTGGGCCAGCAGGAACTCGGCGGTCTGGAAGTCCTCGGGCAGGGACTGGCGGATGGTCTGCTCGATCACCCGGCGCCCGGCGAACCCGAGCCGCGCACCCGGCTCGGCGATGATCACGTCGGCGAGCGTCGCGAAGGAGGCCGCCACGCCGCCGAAGGTCGGATCGGTGATCAGCGAGACGGTCAGGATCCCGGCCTCGTCGAGCTGGCCGAGGGCCTGGCTGGTCTTGGCCATCTGCATCAGGGCGATCGCGCCCTCCTGCATCCGCGCCCCGCCGGAGGCGGTGACGGTCAGCAGGGGGGTGCGTTCGCGCAGGGCGAGCTCGGCCGCCCGGGTGAACACCTCGCCGACGGTCGCGCCGAGGCTGCCGCCGAGGAAGCGGAAGTCCATCACGACGACGACGACGGGGTTGCCGTCGACGGTTCCGCGCACGCAGGCCGCCGCCTCGTCGAGGCCGGTGCTCGCGCGGGCGTCGCGCAGCCGGTCGCGGTAGGGGCGGGTGTCGGTGAACTCCAGCGGGTCGCCGTCGATCGCCGGCACGTCCACCGGCCGCGCCGAGTCGGCGTCGAGGAGCAGGTCGAGACGCTGGTGGATGGTCATCGGGGCGTGCCAGGAGCAGTCGGGGCAGACCCGCCCGTCGCGGGCGAACCGCCGCTCGTAGAGCATCGTGCCGCAGCCCCCGCAGAGCAGCCAGGTCGATCCCGGGCCACGCCGGGGGATGGGCTCGACCGTGGTGGGCTCGACCGTGGCGGGCCCGATCGTGATGGCCTCGATCGTCATGGTTGGCTGCCTCTCCTGACGGCTGTCTCGTTCGGCGGCGGGGCGGGCAGGTATGCCGCGGCGGCGGCGGGCAGGCGCAGCCCGGCCGCGCGCAGCGCCGCGACGCGGTCGGCGTATGCCGCCCCCCGCATCAGGTGGGTGGCCAGGTCGACGACCCGGCGGTTNCCCACCTGTGCCAGGTAGGTGCCGGCGACCCAGCCGTTGAAGGCCCCCATCGCCGGCCCGCACCACACCTGGTAGTCGGGGGCACGCTCGGCGTCCCCGGCGATGCTCCATCCCGAGGAGCGCCCCAGGTACCAGCGGAACACCAGCGCCATGCGGCGGCGCGGGTCGTCCGCGGCGCGGGTGATCTGGTCCGGGTCGCGCTCGGAGAAGTACCGCACGCAGTCCTGCCAGACGTCGTCGAGCGAGCGGCGGAACACCCGCGTCTCCAGCGTGGCCCGGATGTCGGCGGGCAGCGCGTCGACGCCGTCGTAGGTGCGGTAGAGCTCGTAGAGCTGGCGCGCCCGGCCGGGGAACAGGGTTCCGCGGCGCAGCACCTGGACCTCCACGCCGAGCTCGAACATGTCCGCGGACGGCGCCATCACCGTGTCCGCGACGCCGGTCGCGGCCAGCAGCCGCTTGGTCGTGTCGGACTGGTCGGCCTCGACCGAACTCTGGTTGATCGAGCCGGTGACGACGTAGGCGGCGCCGAGGGCGAACGCCGCCGCCGCGGCGGCCGGTGTGCCGATGCCCCCGGCCGCGCCGACCCGCACGGGCGCGGCGTAGCCCTGTTCGCGCCGGATCCGCTCGGCGAGCGCGAGCAGCTCCGGCAGCAGCACCAGCAGCGGCCGGCGGTCGGTGTGGCCGCCGGAATCCGCCTCGGCGGTGAGGTCGTCGGCGAGCGGCACCGCGCGGGCGAGCTCGGCCTGCTCGGCCGTGACGTCGCCGGTCTCGACGAGCCGGCGGACCAGCTCGGGCGGCGCCGGGCGCAGGAACCGCTCGGCGACCTCGGCGCGCGACACCTTGCCGATCACCCGATGGGCGGCCTCGACCCGGCCGGACCGGTCGCGGCGCAGGCCCGCGAGCCGGTAGCGGACGAGCTGCGCGGTGGGTTCGACGAACGCCGACGCCTCGACGCACCCGACCCCGTGGCGCAGGCAGGCGTCGATGGTGGCCGCCTCCAGCGCCGGTTCGCTCGGGCTGTGGATGAGGTTGCAGGCGAAGGGGCTGCCGGGCGCGTCCCGCCCGATCGCGGCGAGCGCCTCGTCGACCCGGGCCGGCAGGACGCCGGCGGCGCCGAACGAGGCGAGGTAGCCCTCGCGGGCCAGCGCGGCGACCATCCGGGCCGAGGCGATGCCGTTGGCCATCGCCCCGGCCATGTAGGCGTACCGGACGCCGTGAGCGCGGCGGAACTCCGGGTCGCCGAGCGCGTGGGCCGGCCGCGGCCCGACGGCGGCGAGCACCTGGCCGCCGCCGGTCACGACCCGGCCCACCTGCGTCGCGTCGGTGCTCGTGCGGACCTGCTGACCGTCGCGCAGGACACCATCGCGCAGGACATAGCAGGGCAGGTCGAGGGCGAGCAGGTCGCGCTGCACCTGCGCCAGGTCGCCACCCGCCTGGGCCGGCGGGGCCGGCGGGGCCGCGGGCCGGCTCGCTGTTGTGGCCGTGGGCGTCACCATGGGGCGGCTCCGTCCGTGCGCAGTTCGACGGCGACATCGATGAGTTCGTAGATGCGCAGCCCCGGCTTCCAGACGCTCGCGTCGGCGGTGACGCGGACCCGGCCGGGGGCGCGGCGCACCTCCTTGAGGTGCACCTCCAGACGGGTCTCCCCGTCCGTCGGCAGGAACTGTCCCCGGTACTTCCACGTGAACGGCGCGTCCACCGGCAGCACGAAGGCCGGGTCGACCAGGCCCTCGGCGTGGGGCGAGTCGAGCAGCCACTCCTGCATCGCCTGGATCACCGTCTCCACCCCGAGGGAACCGGGAATGACCGGGTCGAGGTGGAAGTGGCGGGCGAAGAACCAGTCGTCCGGGTCGATCGGGCGTACGGCGTGCAGGTAGCCCTGGCCGTAGCGGCCGCCGCCGTCGACGACGTCGAGGGTGTCCAGCAGGGCGAGGTGGTCCCGGGCGACCAGGGGCGCGCCCGGGTCGTCGCGGCGCGCCGCGACGTCGAGGGTGCGGACCGCCGGTCGCGGCGAGATGGCGTCGAGCCAGGTCGGCACCGACCGGCCGGCGTCCAGGCCGGTCTGGTTGGCCAGCGCGGCGTCGCTGAAGTAGCCGAACATCGTCTCGCCCTCGTAGAACGGCTCGCCGTCGACGGACAGGGTGTAGCCGAAGCTCTGCAGCGACGAACCGGGCATGTCGGTGGTGGACAGCAGCGTCGAGTGCTGGCGGATCGTCGCGTCGCGCAGGTCCACCTCGCGCAGCACCCGTGCGGTCCCGCCGAGGTTGCGCAGGCTGACCATCGCCGCCGGGTCGGCCAGCGTAGCCCCCAGGTAGTAGCCGACCATGAGCGCCGCCTGCAGCGACGTCTCCATGTAGACGCAGTTCGGCATCGAGGCGTTCGCCGTGTCGGCGAAGTACCAGGAGTCCGCGGGCGCGTCGTACTCGGTGACGTGCCAGGCGCCGCCGGCCAGCGACGCCGGATCGCCGCGGGTGCCGTGGACCTCCAGCACCCGGTCGACGAGCAGCAGCCCGCCCGACGGCAGCCGGGTGGCCTTGCGGCCGGTGTAGCCGGCAAACTCCGGGCCGAGGGCGATTGCCTGGTCGCCGCGGCAGAAGTGGGCCATGTGGAACTCGTTGAGCATCGCCGGGTCACCGAAACGGTTCTTCCGGCCGAGCCAGACCGGCGTCGTCCCGCCGGGCCCGGGCCCGACCGGCCGGCCGGCGCCCTCGCGCAGGCCGACGGCGACGTCGGTGACGCGCCCGAGCACCTGGTCGCTGCCGACCGGGCGGATCTCGGCGTCGGCGCGCAGCGCGGGCCGCGGCACCAGGTCGATGTCGGTCACCTCGAGGACCAGCTCGAGCTCGCCCGAACCGGTGACAGCCGGGTCGACCTGAGTGCCGGGAGCGGCGCCGTCGACGAAGTGGGCGTCGAGCAGGCACAGGTGTAGGCCGAGGTACACCGCGAACAGGCGGGCGGCCTGGGCCGCGGCCTCGACCAGGCCCTCGCCGTGCGGTGCGGGGCCGACGAGCCGGGCACGGACCAGGCCCCGCCCGGGGCGCCCGCCGCGCAGCTCGATCGCGTCGACGGCGGCGAGCAGCAGCCCGCCGTCGGCGGCGAGGCGCACCGAGCGGTCGTGGCCGTCCTGGTCGTAGGCCGGGCCGAGGACGTCGGCGATGGCGCCCCGGGCCAACCGGTCGAGGTCGACGACGCCCAGCACCCCCACGGCGCTGCGGGCCAACGGTTTGAACGACGCCTCGGTCGTGACCCGGGGCCGCGCCGGGGCGGGCGGCAGTCCGGTGGGCACCGCTGGACCTGACGGGAGGGCTGGACCTGACGGGAGGGCAGGAGCTGACGGGAGGGCAGGAGCTGACGGGAGGAGGGCCGGCCCGACCGGACGCGCCGGCCCGCCGTCGAGCCCGCTTAGTACGCGCAGTTGCAGCGCGGCCTGGGCTCGCAGGGCGCTCGCATGCGCCGCGGCGGTCGTCGCGCGCAGTTGCCGAATCAGCTCGGTGGGGCGCGCGTCGGTGGAATGGGTCTCGGCAGGATGGGTCTCGGCAGGATGGGTCTCGGCAGGGGAGGACGGAGCAGTCGAGGAGGGCGGGGAAGGCGGCGCGGCGGGACCCGAGGCAGGTGCGAAGGCCAGCGGGTCGAACGGTTCGCCGACGAAGTCGAGGCGCTCGGCCTGGTCGACCACGGTCATGACGGGAGTTCCTCGTTGTCGGTCGGGGTGGGATCCGCGGTGGGGATCTGCCGCCAGGCCTGGACGGCCTCGGCGAACTTCGCGGCCATGCCTGGCGTCGCGGCCACCGTGACATCGGTGAACCGCACCAGGACGGCGCCGTCCGGGGTGCAGGCGGTGGCGGTCACGGTCGCCGTGCCGCCGCCGGCGTCCACCCGCGCCCCGTCCAGCACGAGGACGAAGGGCGCGGCGTCGGGCAGGGGATGGAAGTACTCGGCGCGGCCGATGCCCAGTGGCAGGCAGGCCTGGCCGAGCAGGGCCTTGCCGAGCACCGGCGGCCCCTGCAGGAGCACGTCGGCGAGGACGGGGCTGTGCAGCGCGCCCCCGAACGCCGCGCGCAGCTCCTGGTCGTCGTCGAGCTGGCATTCGAGGACCAGGCGGTCGCCGCCGCGAGCCAGCACCCGGCGCATGCCCTGCAGGCGTGGCGCGTGGAACTGGGTGCCCTCGGTGTAGATGGCCAGGGCGTCGGGCGGCCCCTCCCCCAGCCGGTAGCCGGGCCAGCCGGCCACCGCGGGGCCGAGGCGCGCCGGACCCGCTTCGGCGGCGGCAAGCACGAACGTCGCCGCGTAGTGCGACACGGGCAGCCGGCCCGAGCCGTCTGCGCGGACCGCGACGCGGACGAGCAGCCGCCCCGTCTCGCCCGGAACCGCGGGCTCGGCCTCGACCCGTGCGCCGTCGGGCGACGCGCCGTCGAAGACGATGCCCTTGTGCACCGCGAAGTCGCGGACCTCGACGACGCGGCGACCCGGGTGGGACCGTTCGACGACGTTGATCATCCAGCCGAGGCCGAACGTCGCCGGGAGCACCCGGTGGGCACCGATCCGGTGGGCGGCGATGACGGGATGGTCGACGATCGGGGTGAGCGGCCGGCGGGCACGCACGGCCGGCCCGCCGGCCGCAGTCGGTTCCGCCAGGGATCGGCCCGGCCCGACGAGCACGCACACCTCGCCGGCGCGGTCGGGGCGGAACGCATCGGCGAAGGCGCGGGCACCCGCGTCGGGGGCCAGCAGCTCGACGCCGCGCGCCTGGAACAGCTCCCGCAGGGCGGGGGTCACCATGCCGCCGTCCCAGGCGCCCCAGTCGATCGCGGTGACATGCCAGTCGGGACGGTCGTGTCTCATCGCCGCGGCCACCCGGCACAGGGCCTCGTTGGCGGCGGCGTAGTCGGCCTGGCCGGGGTTGCCGTACAGCCCGGCGACCGAGGTGAACAGCACCAGGTGACGCAGCGGGGCACCGTCGAGGGCATCGAGCAGCGCCCGCAGCCCGGTCAGCTTCGGCGCGAACACCCGGGCCACGTCCGCGGCGGTCTTGGCGGGCAGCAGCGCGTCGGCGAGCACCCCCGCGCCGTGCACGACCCCGGTGACCTGCCCGCGCACCTCGCCGAGGGCGGCGCCCAGGGCGTCGGCGTCGGTCACGTCAACCGCCACGTACTGCGCGCGCCCGCCGGCGGCCGCGATCGCCGCGACTGTCGCGCGGATCTCGCGCTGGGCCAGCAGCCCCTGGTAGATGCGTTCCACCTCGCGAGGGGTGGGGCGGGTGCCCTCGGCCCGCAGTTGGGCGATCACGGCGGCCTTGAGACCGTCGTCGGGGACGCCAGCAGCCCAGTCGGGCTCGTCGGCCAGGGCCGACCGGCCGAGGAGCACGAAGCGGGCGCCGGCACGCTCGGCGAGGGCGCGCACGCACAGCGCCGTGACGCCGCGGGCGCCCCCGGAGACGACGAGGACGTCGTCCGCGCCGACGGTGACCGCCTCCGCACCGCCGTCGGTCACAGCGTCGCCGTCGGTCACAGCGTCGCCGTCGGTCACAGCGTCGCCGTCGGTCACAGCGTCGCCGGGGGTCACAGCGTCGCCGAGGGTCACGGGGGCCGGGACGGCCTGGTCGGCCGCCGCGAGGGGGTCGAACAGGCCGGGGACGACGGTCCAGCGCACCGAGCCGGCGTCGATGCCGACCTCGCCGGTGTCGCGGGCGGCGTCATGAAGCTCGGCGTCGAGCAGCTCGGCGACGGTGTCCCCGGCGAGGCCCGGCGCGACGTCGACGGCCCGGCAGAACAGCTCCGGGGTCTCTGCGGCGAGCGTCTTGACGATCCCGCCGACCCCGCCGAGCAGGGACGCCGCGGCGCCGGCCGTGCCATGGTGCCCCAGCCCGCCGTCAAGGCGGGTGAGGGTGACGAACGCGGCGCGGGAGCCGGCCGCGGCGGTCGCCGACAGCGACAGGTGAGCGTGCCGGGCGACCAGGACGTTCTCTGCGAGCACCGCGACGGAACGGTCCCAGTCAGCGCGGTTCCGGTCGGCGCGGTCCCGGTCAGCGCTCGGGGTCAGGACCGTGAGGGCGAGGTCCACCCGCCCCTCGAAGGCGGCGGCCAGGGCCCGTTCGACGTCGTCGGGGGTCGGCACGGCCGGGCCGCCGGGCGTGGCGGCGTCGAGGTCGGCCTCCCGCACGGTCCACCCCCGTGTCCGCAGGCCGTCCAGGATCGGACCCACGCCCGGGTCGCCGCGATGGACGACGACGGCCACCGGGGACTCGGCGTAGGGGCGGTCGAGCCGGTCGACTCCGGGCAGGGTCACCAGCCGGACGGGCCGGCGCGGCGCCCCGGCCGGCTCACCGGCTTTTGGGTCGACACCACCTGCCTCCGGGCCGACGGACGCGGCAGGTGATCCGGGTGATCCGGGCGGCGCGGCGGCGACGAAGTCGGCGATCTGGTCCAACGTCCGCAGCTCCGCAAGCTGCTCGGGACCCACCGTCGGCGACTGCGGGAACCGCTCCCGCAACGCCCCCAACACCTGCACCCGCTTGATCGAATCAACCCCGAGATCCGCCTCCAGATCCATCCCGGTATCGATCATGTCCGCGGCATAGCCGGTCTTCTCCGCCACCACCTCGATCAACGCACCCCGCACCGCCNCACGATCGACGGCACCACCGACGCCAGGGGCATCCGGCGTGACCGGCTGGGCCGGTATCGGGAGCTGGGCCGGTATCGGGAGCTGGGCCGGAGCAGGGGTCGAACCAGGAGCAGGGGTCGAACCAGGAGCAGGGACCGGAGCGGGGACCGGGGGCGTCACGGTGATCGGGGGCGCGGTGATCGGGGGCGCGGCCAGCGCTGCCTGGGTCGGCGGGAACTCGCGGGGAGCGGCCGGTGCCGGCGCGAACGAGGTCGGCCCGAACGAGGTCGGCAGGGCGGGTCGGTGTCCACCGCCCAGCGCCGGGGCACCGGAGTCTGCCGTCGCCAGTTCGAGCGCGGCGAGCTGGGCCAGCACCTCGTTGGCCCGGGTGTGCGTCTGGCCGATGGCCACGCTCTGGCCTGCCACGGTGGCGACCGCCTCGGTGAACCGCTCGTCGGCCTGGCCGCGGCGCTGGTACTCCTGCAGCGCGCCGACGAGGCGGTTGGCCACGTCGAGCTGGCTCTCCAGGTAGACCGCGTGCAGGTTGACCTGCTGGGCGAGGATGTCGGCCCCGGCGGACAGGCCGGCTCCCCCGTCGGCTGGGACGGGCTGCGGGTGATGGGCGGCCACCGGCTCGGGGAGGTACCCGCCGCCGTTGCGGCCCGCGCCGTTCACGGGAGCGCTGTCGAGCAGGCCGGCGCCGTTCAGGTCGTGGTGCGCGCCGGCACCGTTCACACCGGCACCGTTCGCGCCAGCACCGTTCGCGCCAGCACCGTTCGCGCTGGCACCGTTCGCGCCGGCACCGTTCGCGCTGGCGGGGACGTAGTCCACCGTGGTCACCTCGGACGTGAGCTCGGCCCGGGGGGTGGGCAGGGCGGCCGCGGCGGGGGCGCCCGCGGCGGTGATGCGGTAGCCGTCGCCGAGGGCGGCGGCGTGGGCCGCCCGGCGCGCCGGCGGGGTGTACTCGGGCGCGGACAGGGTCACCGTCGGGCCCTTGGCGGGGACCGCCTCGAACGGGTCGGCCTGGTGGCGGTTGAGACCGGACAGGTCGACGCCGAGCACGGCGAGCTGGACGGCGGCCTGCTTCAGGGCGACGTCGGAACTGCCGAGGGGGCCCGCGTCGGTGGGGATCGCGACGACGTCGGCGTCGGGGAGGATCTGGCGGACGAGCCGGGTCAGCACCTGCTTCGGGCCGAACTCGACGAAGATGTCGCAGCCGGCGGCGTGGGCGGCGCGGACCGCGTCGACGAACTCCACCGGCTCGAGAAGCTGGCGGGCCAGCACGGCGGCGTTGGCGGCGCTGTCGGAGCCGTAACCCGCGCCGCGGGTGTTGGAGTAGACCGGCGCGGCCGGCTCGCCGATCCCGACCGTGCTCAGCGCCTCGGCGAAGCGGTCGACCGCGTGGGCGACGTAGCGGGTGTGGAAGGCGGCGGACACCGGCAGTGGGCGGGCGTCGAGTCCCTCGTCCGCACAGCGGCGGACGAAGGCGGCGACCGCCTCCGTCGGCCCACCGACGACGACCTGTTCCGGGGCGTTGTGGTTGCAGATCACCAGGTCGGGGTGCTCGGTCAGCATCGCGGCGACCCGGTCGCGCGACGCGGGCACCGCGGCCATGGTGCCGCGGTCGCCGGTGTCGTCGGCGGGGGGCGCCATGGCCAGGCCACGCTCGCGGGCGAGACGGAAGTAGCCGGCGGCGTCCAGGGCACCGGCGGCGTGCAGCGCGGTGAGCTCACCGAAGCTGTGGCCCAGGTAGCCGGCGGGACGCAGGCCGAGTTCGCGCAGGTAGCGGAACTGGCCGACGGACAGTGCGCCGATCGCCGGCTGAGCGTGTTCGGTGGCGCGCAGGGCCACCTCCTGCTCCTGGCGCAGCGCCGCGGAGAACACCGGTGGCGGGAAGACGATCGGCGCGAGCCGCCGCTCGGCGCCGTCGAACGCGGCGTTGGCCTCGTCGAAGGCGGCCCCGACCGGCGGGACGCCGATCGCGGCGTCGAGGCCCATGTCGAGGTACTGGCTGCCCTGCCCGGCGAACAGGCCGGCGACGGTGACGCCTCGCCGGGCCGCACGGCGGAAGTGCACGCCGCGGGGATGCGACCATTCGACCGCGTCCGGGGCCCGCTCGAGCTGGGCGAGCGCGAGTGCGCGCAGCTCGTCGACGCCCTCGTCGTCGACGGCGACGAAGCCGACCCGGGCGGCGTCGGCCGGGATGGGCCCGTCGCCGCCGGGGGCGCCCGAACGCAGCAGTTCCAGCAGCGCGGGAACGTCCGGGGCGTGCCACAGGTGCGCGCGGGCCGTGCGGTGCAGCACCTGCACGGCCGACCGGTCGCCCGAGTGCTCCTCGAGGACCACGTGGAAGTTCGTCCCGCCGAAGCCCATCGCGGACGCGGCGGCCCGGCGCGCCGGCCGGTGCGGGTCACGGATCCACGGCCGGTTCGCGACGTTGACGTAGAAGGGGGCGTCGGTGAAGTCGACGGCGCTGTTCGGCCGCTCGACGTTGATCGTCGGCGGCAGCACCTTGTGGTAGAGACCGAGGGCGAGCTTCATCAGGCTGGCCGTGCCGGCGGCGCCCTTGGTGTGGCCGATCTGGGACTTCACGCTGCCCAGCGCCGCGTAGTTGCGCTCGTCGCCGGCATCGCGCAGCAGGCCGCCGAGCGCGGTGAGCTCCGTGCGGTCGCCGACCGCGGTGCCGGTGGCGTGGGCCTCGAACAGCTCCACCGACGCTGGCGAGCAGTCGGCGTCGTGGTAGGCGCGGTCCAGCGCCACCCGCTGCCCCTCGGCGCGGGGGGCGTAGATGCTCTTGGACCGGCCGTCGCTGGACGAGCCGATGCCGCGGATCACGGCGTAGATCCGGTTGCCGTCGCGCTGGGCGTCGGCGAGGCGGCGCAGCGCCAGCATGCCGATGCCCTCGCCGAGCAGGGTGCCGTCGGCGTCGTCGGAGAAGGGGCTGATCGTGCCGCTCTTGGACAGCGCCTGGACCTTCGAGAAACACAGGTAGATGAAGATCGTGTTCTCGGTGTCGACGCCGCCGGTGATCATCGTGTCGGCGCGGCCGTCGACCAGCTCCGCCACGGCGAGGCGGACCGCGGACAGCGACGCCGCGCAGGCCGCGTCGACCGTCGTGTTCATCCCGCCGAGGCCGAGCCGGTTGGCGACCCGGCCCGCGACCACGTTGGCGAGCAGGCCGGGAAAGGAGTTCTCCTCCCAGGGCGCGAACGCCTCGACGTACTTGCGGCTGATCGCGTCGGCGTCGGCCTCGCTCAGCCCGCAGCTACGCACCGCCTCGCGTAGCACCGGCGTGGACAGCCGGGCCGCAAGCGGGTGCATGAGGGGGACCGGGCCGGTCGTGCCGAGCACGACGCCGGTGCGCCCGGAGTCGTACCAGTCCGCGTCCGCTCCCGCGGCGTCGCGGGCGCCCGCGTCGCGCAGCAGGTCGCGGGCGACGCCGAGGCTGAGGGTCTGCATCGTGCTGGTGACCTCGAGCTGGTTCGGCGGCAGGCCGAACTCCAGCGGGCTGAACTCGACGTCCGGGATGAAGGCGCCGCGCCGCGAGTAGGTCTTGTCCGGCGCGGCGGGATCGCTGTCGTAGTAGTCGTCGAGGTCCCACCGCGACGGTGGCACCTCGGTCGTGCAGTCCACCCCGTCGACGACGTTCTGCCAGTACTCGCGGTGGTTGCGGGCCATCGGGAACAGGCCGGACATGCCCACAATCGCGATCGGGGTCCGGGCGAGCCGGCGGTCGTCGAAACCGTCGGGCTCGGACGGGCTCAGGGGGAGCGCTGGCTGGGTCACGATTTTCCCTTTTCCCTTCTCTGCCGGGCGACGCCGGCGGACTGGGCGGCTCAGGCGGCCGTCAGCCAGGACGTGCGCTCGACGAGGTCCGCCATCTGCTCGGCGAACAGGCGATGTCCCTCGGCGTTGGGATGCAGGCCGTCGGGGCTCCACAGCCGCCGCCCGGCCCAGTCGGAGTGGGCGGCGATGTCCAGGTGCAGCGTCCCGGTCGCCTCGCACACCTCGCGCAGGACGCTGTTCGCGAACACGAACCGCTCGCGCAACAGGCCGCGGAACTCCTCCGGCAGCGGCAGGTTCGCGGGGATGTCGGGGTAGCTGGCGGTGAACACGGTGGTGTCCAGGCCCGCCAGCGACCGGAAGATCGTGTCGAGGTTGCGGGCGAACCGGTCGGGATCGAAGTCCTGGACGAGATCGTTGACGCCGACCACCACGCCGATCAGCGGCGACTTGCGGGCCAGGGCCGGGCGCAGCTGCCGGTCGACGACCTGCTGCGTGGTCGTCTGGTAGGCGCCGAGGTTGCGGACCTCGCGGGCGGCCACGCCCATCCGCCGGGCGAACCGGCTGGCCCAGCCGATGTAGGTGCCGTCGGCGGCGACGTCACCACGGCCCTCGACGAAGCTGTCGCCGAGGGCCGTGAACCTGACTGCGGGCATGTTCGGGGCCTTTCGTGGCGGTCGGCGGCGCAGATGGCGCCCGGCCGAGCAGTGGCGGTCGGCGGCGCGGTCGCGCTCAGGAACGGGTGAGAATCCTCCGGTCGGCCGGCATGTTGACGTCCTCGTAGAGCCGCTCGAGGTTCGCCGGGGCGAAGAACTCCTCGCCGGGAATTCCGCCGGCGATGAGACCGAAGAACTTCGTCGTGTATTCCGGGCTCATGCTGGTGGCCCGGAACACGGAGTCGTAGTAGGGAGTGAGGCTGAGTTCCGCGAGGCTGCAGGTGAGTTCGAAGGTGCCGTTGCTCTCGGCATCACGGATCTTCGTGTACTCCTCGNCCGCCTCATCGATCGGACGCGAACCGGAAAGACCCTCGTGCAGCTTCTCCGCGAGCACCTCNGTGTACTTCAGTGCGTCGGTGATACCCCAGCCGGTGAACGGGTCCTTGTGGTATCCGGCATCACCGACGAGCGCCCAGCCGGGGCCGGCGGAACGGCGGTAGAAGTTGTCCGGGTAGGCCATGGCGCGGAAGTTCTCCGCCCGCTTTCCGTTCGTGCGCAGGTCCTCGCCGAGTTCGGGCACGACCTGGTCGATGATCTCGTGGAAGCTGCCCTCGACGTTGGCCCGGAACTCGCGCATCCGCTCCTTGCGACGCATCACGGCGACGAGGTGCTGGTCGTTGTGCGTCGGCCACGCGCCGAGCTGCTGCTCACCGAAGCCGGTGCGGTGCTGGAACGTCCAGTCCAGCCCGTCATAGTACGAGTAGTAGACGAAGCAGGCCGCGGGGACGGACCGGTAGATCTCGGCCCCGACCAGGCCCGCCACGGTCGAGTTGCGGCCGTCGGCACCGACCACGAACCGGGCGGTGAACTCGCGTTCCGGGCCGTCGCCGATGCGTCCGCGCACGCCGGCGGCGCGCCCCTCGGCGAAGATCACGTCGGTGACGGTGAACCCCTCGACGACCTCGGCGCCGGCCCTGCGCGCCTCGTCGACGAGGATCTCGTCGAGGATCGTCCGGCGCGGGGAGTACACCTCGGTGATTCCGTCGATCGGGTCCGCAAAACCCTCGAGAAAGATGTCCGTGTAGGAGAACGTCAGATGCCGCATCGCCGGCGGCTCGGTGGCGACGAGACGGTCCAGAATGCCCCAGTCCTGAAGTCGGGACAGGCCGGCCTGATGAATGTAGTGCGTGGAGACGGTGTCGCTCGGAAAGGTGGCACGGTCCACCACGAGCACCTTGTGCCCGCGCCGCGCGAGCAGCATCGCCAGGGGCGATCCGGCGCAGCGCGCGCCCACCACGATGACGTCGTACATGGCATTGTCCTCCCGTTGTAGACCGCCGGCGGCCGTCCGGCGGCCGCCGGCAGCGCAGCGTTCGGGCCGGCTACCTTGTCATGGTGCTGATCGGTCAGATCGTCGGTCAATGGACAGGCCGACATCTCATCGGCCGATAAGCCCACTCAATCGAGTGGCNCAGATCACTGGTAAAGAAATGCGATCGCTTCGGTGAATTCCCGCTCGATGATCGCGCGGCGCAGCTTCATGGAAGGCGTGAGATGGCCGCGCTCGACGGTGAAGTCGCCGTCGAGCACGCGGAACTTCCGGATCGACTCGGCCCGGGAGACGAGGCTGTTGGCGTCGTCGACGGCGAGCTGGAGCTCGGCGAGCAGCCGCGGGTGCTCCCGCCAGTCCTGCGCGCCGTCCAGCGGCACGCCGTTCGCCGCGGCCCAGGCGGCCAGCGGCGCCGGGTCCACGGTGATCAGCGCCGAGACGAACGGGCGGGCCTCCCCGACGACCATGCAGTTGCTGACCAGCCGGTGCAGGCGCACCCGGTCCTCCAGCGGCGTCGGCGCGACGTTCTTGCCGCTGTTGGTCACCAGGATCTCCTTGCGGCGCCCGGTGATGACCAGGTAGCCGTCTGGGTCGAGGCGGCCGACGTCGCCGGTGTGCAGCCAGCGGTCCTCCTCCGGCCCGGTGGCGTCGCGGCCGACGGCGCGCTCACCGGCCGACCAGTAGCCGGGCGAGACGTTGGCGCCCTGGACGAGCACCTCCCCGTCGTCGGCGATCGCGACCGTCGTTCCCGGGATCGGCCGTCCGACGGTCCCGGGCCGGTTGGTGGCCGGGGCGTTCACCGTGACCGCCGTGGCGGCCTCGGTCAGGCCGTAGCAGTTCAGCACGTTGACGCCCGCGCTGGCGAAGAACGCCGCGGTGGTGTCGTCGAGCGAGGCGCCGCCGCAGATCACCTGGGTCAGCCGGCCGCCGAACGCCGCGGAGACGTCGTCGGAGGGCAGGTCCCGCACCCGCTTGCGGATCTTCTCCAGCGCGTACGGCACAAGGGCGAGGAACGTCGGGCGGATCTGCGCCATCGCGGGCAGCAGCTCGGGTATGCCGGGGAGCAGGACGGTGCGCGTCCCNGCGTACAGGCAGGCGAACAGGATCGTCTGGCCGAACACGTGCGACAGCGGCAGGCACAGCGCCGTGGTGGCCTGCACCGTGGCCTGCGCCGTGGTGGCCTGCACAGTGGCCTGCGGGCCCTGCTCGGCGGTGCGGAACAGCTCGCCGGTCTGCTCCACCGTGCCCGCCGAGGAGGCGAACATGTTGCGGTGGGTGAGCATGCAGCCCTTCGGCAGGCCCGTGGTGCCGCTGGTGTAGATGATCATCGCCAGGTCGTCGGCGCGGACCTTGCCGGCCCGCTGGGCGAACTCCTCGTCGAGCGCGGCCCGCCGTGCCCCGGCGTCGGTAGCGGCAGCGGTATCGGCAGCGATAGCGGCAGCAACAGGGGTAGCGGCAGCAACAGCGGTCGAGCCCGCCGCCGCGGCCACCCAGTCGTCGACCTGTTCCAGGGGCCACGCCGGGCGGCGCAGCCCGGCGGCGCCGGCCTCGCTGACCTGCCGCACCTGCTCGTCGGTCTCGGCGAACGCCCACGCGGCGCCGGAGTCGGTCAGGACGTGGCGGACCTGCACCGCCGACGCCGTCGGGTACACGGGGACGATCACCGCGCCGACACCGAGGGCGGCGACGCTCAGCAGCGCCCAGGGATAGTCGGTGCGCCCCATGATGGCGACCCGGTCGCCGTGCGCGACTCCGAGGGCCAGCAGCTCGGCCGCCACCGTCCGGGCCTGGTCGGCGAACTCGCCGCTGCTGATCTCGTGGATCGCCTCGCCGGGAAGGTCGGTGCGGCCCAGCAGGGGCCGCTCGGGATGCGCCTGGGCGCCCCCGTCGACCACGGACCAGAGTCCCTGGTCGTCCGGCAGGACGGGGCCGCCGGCCGAGGTGGATTTCTGCACGTGTCATCACCTTTCCGCGTGGCGCGGACGCAGCCATCCGCACGGTGAAGTGCGTTCCAGCATTTCACGCCCGAGTCTCGGATTATTCCGAGAACGCGGCAAGGCGCTTTCCCTGAATGAACGGTCGGCCTTTCCTATCGCCTCACTCTTGATTCGGCGTGACCGTATGCTGGAACCTGGAAAGGCCGGGCCGCCTCGATACAGTCGACGAAGATGTCCACCAACGGCGCCGAATTCGCCGCCCGCCAGACCACGTAGAGATCCAGGGTGGGTACCGGGTCGTAGAGCTGGACCGCGGCCGGCCGCGGGCCCCCGACCGCGGAGCCGATGTTCAGCCCGCGCGACGCCGAGGCGAACCCGACCAGCGGTTTCACCGACACGATGATGGTGGTCGCGCTCGGGTCGTCCACCTCGTGGGCGACCGACAGGGTGATGCCGCTGGCCTCGGCGGCCGCCTGGATCGCGTCGTACATCGCCGGGCTCTTCTCCCGGGCGAACAGGACGCACTGCTGGCGGGCAAGCTCCCCGAAGGGAATGCCACCGCGCCCCGCCCACGTGTGCCCATGGCCGACGACCGCGACGAGCGGCACCCGGAAAAGTCGCCGGGAGCGGAACTCGGGCGAGGTCGGACGACCGTAGACGATGGCGATGTCGAGATCGCCGGCGGCAAGCGCGGAAAGCTGTGGACCGGTGCGCTGCTCCACCAGCGTGACGCTGACGTCGGGATATTCGGCCGACATCTTCGTGAGCGCGGCCGGGACGACGTGCTGACCGCCGGGGAAGTTGTACCCGACGCTCACCACCCCGGTCCGGCCGGCCGCGACCTCGCGGGCGGTGTGGGTGGCCTTGCGCATCTGCGAGATGATGGCCCGCGCCTCGGCCTCGAAGGCCTTTCCGGCGGCGGTGAGCCGGACATCATGGGACGTCCGGGCCACCAGCTCGACACCGAGACTTCGTTCCAGTCGTTGTAGTTGTTGACTCAGGGATGGCTGCGAAAGATGTAGTCGAGCGGCAGCGCGGCCGAAATGCAGCTCGTCCGCGATAGCAAGGAAGGACACCAGGTGCCGCAACTCCATTGCCACCTCCACAGGGGCGTCGAGCGCAAGCCTAACGGTGCCAGATAACCTCTGGTGAACCGCACCTTCCCGCCGCAAGTCACCGGAGTGTCGGACGCCTGCCGAGCGGCGTGAGCCCCGCCACACCCGGCTGGCCGGCGCTGGAGGACTCAGCTGTCGATCCGCACCGGCAGCTCCGCGATGCCACGCACGACGAGGTTGGGACGGTAGGGCGGCGGGTCGACCAGCGGCGTCAGCCGGGGTGCGCGCAGCGCCAACGTCCGCAGCAGCAGTTCCATCTCCAGACGCACCATCGGTGCGCCGATGCAGTAATGGTGCCCGCGGCCGAAGGCGAGATGGCGGGGCACCGCGCCGCCGCCCGCGTACCGGGCGAGGTCGAGCCGCTCGGGGTCGGCGTAGAGCTCGGCGTCGCGGTTCGCCGACGCGAGCAGGATGATCACCCCGTCGCCCGCGGTGAACCGCTCGCCGAGCACCTCGACGTCGCGGGTGGCGACCCGGGTCGTGAGGTGCGAGGGGGTGCAGTAGCGCATCAGCTCGTCCACGGCCGGNGCGGCCAGGTCCGGGTCCGCCCGCAGCGCCGCGTACTGGTCGGGGTTGCGCATCAGCATCAGGAACGTGCTGGAGATCAGGCTCACCGTGGTCTCGTGGCCGGCGACGAGCAGCACCACCAGGGTCGCGAGCATCTCGTCGCTGGTCAGCCGATCGCCCTCGGCCTCCGCCAGGGCCAGCGCGCTGACGAGGTCGTCGGCCGGGTCGGCACGCCGGCGGGCGACGAGATCGGTGAAGTACTCCCGGAACGCCGCGGCCGAGTCGCGCCGCAGGTCGATCTCGGCCTGGGACAGCAGGATGTCGGGGTCCAGTCCGCGGGCGAGCCCGAAGGACATCGATCGCACCGCCGCGTGGTCGGCCGCCGGCACGCCCATCAGCTCGGCGATCATCGTCAGCGGCAGCGGGTAGGCGATCGCCTCGACCAGGTCGGCCTCGCCCGCGGCGATCGCGGCGTCGACGAGCCCGCCCGCGACCTCGGTGACCCGCGCGCGCAGCCCCTCGATCCGCCGCGCGCTGAACGCCTTGCCGACCAGCCGGCGGATCCGGGTATGGTCCGGCGGTTCCATCCACAGGAACGACGTCGGCAGGTCCGATCCGTCGCTGTCGGGATGCATGATCTCGCCTTCCTCGGCGTGGCTCCACGCCGAGTCCTGCAGGATCGCCTCGACCTCCCGGTAGCGGGTCACCAGCCGCAGGCCCAGCGGGCCGGGCGCGAACGGACCGGCCTCGCGCAGGACCTGGTAGTTGGGGAAGGTGTCGTGATGCCAGGCGGGGTCGAAGATGTTCAGCGCCGCCTGGTCCACGGTGAGATCCGCCGGCGGGGTCAGGGCCGTCGCGGTACCGGCGGCCAGGACGGGAGACGTGTCGGTGCCGATGTCCACGGCGGGCTCCTGGGGTGGGGACGGCGGGCGGAGGCGGTCAGCGCGGCGCGGGGGTCGGATCCGTCGCGCGGCAGGCCCGCACGNACCTGGCCAGTTCGTCGACGCGGTCGGACGGCGCGTCCACCGCGCGGCGCACGACCCGGACGAGGTGGTCGTAGGCCTCGGTGTGGTCGTAGTGGGCGGTGTCGGCGATCCGCAGCGCCCAGCGCNAGTAGCCGCGCAGCGTGTCCGCCAGCGGCATCCGGAACTGCGCCACCGCCTCGCGGATCGGTTCGACGACGGCGTCGCCGTAGCGGCGCAGGTAGAGGTCGACCATGTCGGCCATGAACGTGAAGTGGCGGGCCTCGTCGCGGCTGAGCCGGCCCAGGACCTCGGCGAGCACCGGGTCACCGACGACGGCCCNCAGGTTCTGGTAGTAGATCTGGGTGGCCTTCTCCTGCACGAGCGTGTAGGCGAACAGCGCGGCCGGGTGCTCGTGGGGCAGCGCGAACTGCTTGCGCCCCTCCTCGGCGAGTTCGCGGCGCAGGGCCGCCGGCTGCGCGATGCCCGACTCCACCTGGTAGCGGAACAGGGCGCGGGCGTGGCTGTCCTCCTCCTGCGCCCAGCGCACCGTAAAGTGGTAGATCTCGCGGTTGAGCAGGAACGTCTCGACGTCGACGTCGCCGTCGAGCGGGAACCGGCTGCCGTAGAGGGCGAAGTAGCCNGGCAGGTGATCCTCGATGAACGTGATGAACCGGACGGCGGAACGCTGGCCCTCGGTGAGCCGGTCGGCGTCGGCCGCCGCCCAGTCGAAGGCGGTCTCGACGTCCCACCGGCGGGTCACCGGGGAGGCGGCCATGAAGGCGGTGACCGCCCGGTCGAGGTCCTCGGCGGGCAGTCCGACCGACCGGGCGGGGATCGCCGGGATCGTCGGGTGGGGGTCGCTCGTGGTCGTCATCGTTCCTCCGGTCAGCGGGCGTTGCGGCAGACCAGGGCGTAGTGCTTGGTCGTGAAGCCCCACCCGGCGTTCGCTACCTCCAGGTAGCGGGTCAGCTCCGCCGACGTGCCCGGGCGCAGCTCGTCGATCGCGGCCGCGCCGGCGGCGACGCGCTCCAGCCAGTCGTCGATCGTGCGGCGGTAGTCGTCGGTGAGGTCGTCGACGCTCGTCACCGAGAAGCCGGCGTCCTCGACCGCGCGCACCAGCTCCGACAGCGGCCGCATGTCACCCCAGCCGAAGATCGAGTTACGCACGAACTCGGTGCCGGCGCGGCGGTCGAACTCCTCACGGGCCGCGGCGTTGCGAAAGCAGCTCTCCGAGACGTAGAAGTGGCCGCCGCGGCGCAGCATGGACCGGGCGCGGCGCACCGCGGCGTCGACGTCGGGCATGTGGACGATCGAGCCGAGCATGGTGACCGCGTCGAACGAGCGCGCCGGGAGCTCCACGTCGGCGAACTTCCCGACGCGGGTGGAGACGAGATCGGTCAGGCCCAGCTGCGCGGCGCGGGCGGCGATGAACTCGTGCTGGCGCCCGGCCGGGCTGACCCCGGTCACCTCGGCGCGGTACTCCCGCGCCATGAACAGGATCAGCGATCCCCAGCCGCAGCCGACGTCGAGCAGCCGCTGCCCGGGGGCCAGTCGGAGCCGGTCCGCGACGAAGTGCAGCTTGGCGACCTGCGCCTCGGCGAGGGTGAGCCCGGGACGCCGGTAGAGCCCGGAGGAGTACTTGCGCAGCGGGTCGAGGAACAGCCCGAAGATCTCCGGGTCGAGGTCGTAGTGCTGGTTGGTCTCGCCCGCGGGCGCGGACGGGGCGGCGGCGAGCTCGGCGGAGGTGGTCACGCGGCCTTCACCTGCAGCGCCTCGCGGACGACGCCGGCCAGCTCCGCGACGGAGGAGACGGTGAAGACGTCCTCGTCGTCGAGCTCGATGTCCCAGGTCTGCTCGACCTTGGCGACGACCCGCAGCAGCCGGACGGAGTCGGCGCCCTCGATGGCGCGCAGGTCGGTGTCGGCGGCGAGGGACTCGGCGGGCACGGCGAGTTCCCGGGCGACGATTTCGGTGATCTGCCGGAGGATGCCGTCAGCGTCGGTGGTCACAGGGTCTCCTCAACGGGGACGGGGCCGTCCGGGGTGCTGGACGGCGCCGGGGCGGTGGACAGCGCCGGAGTGGGGAGCGGCGCCGGAGTGGGGGACAGCGCCTGGTGGAGTCGGTCGGCCTCGGGGTTGGTCAGGGCGATGCGCTCCCGGGCGGTACCGAAGGGGACGTTGCGGTAGGTCGCGGACGCGCTCACGACTCCGACGCCGTCGGCGTCGATGATCTCCGCGGTCGCGCTGATCAGGGGCGAGCCGGCGGCCCCACCGGCCCCACCGGCCCCACCGGCGCTGCCGGCGCCGAGGCGGGCCACGCAGGTGTAGCTGCGCCCGGTGGCGACCGGGGCGAGGTAGCGCGTCCGCATGCTGACGGTGAAGGCCACCAGCCCGGTGCGCACGACGATGAGGTTGCCCATCGTCTCGTCGCAGACGACGCCGAGCAGTCCNCCGTGGACGACCCCCGGGTACGACTCGTAGCTGCGGCCAAGGTCGAAGGTGGTCTGCAGGCCCTCGGGGTGCTCGGCGAACTCAAGCGCGAGGCCGTGGGGGTTGTGCGGCGAACAGCCGAAGCAGCGGTAGTCCGCCAGGACCGCCCAGGGCAGCTCCGGGGCGGTCACGCCAGCGCCTCGGCGAGACGCCGGCGGACGCGGCCGTTGGTGCTCAGGTCCAGTCCGGTCAGCGCGGCGAAGGCCCGGCGGATGTTGTCCTGGAGTCGGTCGAGCTCGCCCTCGGTGGCGATGCCCGCGAGGAACATGTCGAACGCGGTGTCGATGGTCTCGTGGTTCGCGACCTCGGCCAGCCCGCTCTTGAACACCCCGACCGGATGCTTGATCCGCGCCTCGGAGGTGTAGACGTACAGCGTCTCCAGCACCGAGGGCAGCTCGTCGGGGTACGCCGCCAGGCGCCGGCGCGCGTAGTGCAGGAACTCGCGGGCGTGGCCGGCCTCGTCCCGGCTGGCGCGCAGCATCAGCGAGCGCAGGACCGGCTCGTCGACCCAGGCGGCCACGGACCGGTAGACGTGGTTCACCGTCAGCTCGGAGATGATGTTCGTGGCGAGCGTCGCGCTCGGCGTGGTGCCGGGCGCGTAGGGCGCGCGCATCGCCTGGACGGGGGCGGCGGGCATCGCCACGCCGACCGCGTCCAGCCAGGTCCGGAACGCGAAGTGGTGCTGCAGCTCCTCGTAGCCCCAGACGGCGACGAAGGTCGAGAAGTCGTAGTCGTCGAACTCGTTGAGGAAACCGTGCTGGGCGGCGATCGAGTTGGCCTCCCCCATCACGGAGCTCTTGACCATCGTGACGTACTCGGGTCGCACGCGGTCGCGGTCGATGTCGTCGAACGGCAGTTCGGCGAGGGTCCAGCGCTTCTGCTCGTAGTGGCGGAAGACGTCGTAGCCGTGCATGTCGGTCCTACCTCCGTCGGGATCACTGGCGGGCGAGGTCACGGGCCTCGGCGCGGCGGAACTTCCCGCTCGAGGTCCGCGGGAGGGCGTCGGGGGCCACCAGGCGCACCGACACCTCGGCCAGTCCGAGCGCGGACCCGACGGCGACCCGCAGGTCGGCGGCCAGCCGAATCCGGTCGGCGGCGTCGTCGAGGGTGGTCTCGGCGATCACGGTCAGCGACTCGGCACCGGCCCCGGAGTCGTCGGTGTCGGCGACGGCGACGCACCGGCGGCGGTACACCCCCGGGGCGTCGCGGACGAGGGCCTCGGCGTCCTCGGGGTAGTAGTTCACCCCGCGAACGATGATCATCTCCTTGCGCCGGCCGCTGACGTGCAGCTCGCCGGCGGCGAGGAAGCCGAGGTCGCCGGTCGGCAGCCACCGCTCGCCCGCCGGGTCGGCTTCGAGCGCCGTCGGCGGGCCGCCGGCGGTGAGGTAGCCGGCGGTGACCGCGTCGCCGGCAATCTCGATCTCCCCGACGGTCCCGTCGGGGACGGCGCGACGGCGGCCGTCGACGATCCGCAGGCGCATCCCCCGCACCGGCCGCCCGACGCCGACCAGCCCGCGGGCCCCGGCGTCGCCGGCGGGCGCCGGCACCGCGACGCCGTCACGGGCCAGCCGGTCGCGGTCGACCCAGGTCGTCACCGGCGGCCGGCCCAGGGGCGGGAAGGTCACGGCGAGGGTCGCCTCGGCCATCCCGTAGACGGGGAACATCGCCTCGGGGGCGAACCCGGCCGGGGCGAAGTGCGCGCCGAAACGTTGCACGGTGACCGGGCTCACCGGCTCCGCGCCGTTGAGCGCCACCCGCCAGCGGCGCAGGTCCAGGCCCGCGACCTCGGCCGGGTCGACCGCCGCCAGCAGGGCGTCGTAGCCGAAGTTCGGCGACGGGGCGACGGTGGCGCCGATCTCGGCGAACGAGCGCAGCCAGGACGCCGGATCCTTGATGAACGTCGACGGCGACCAGATCGTCATCGGCACCGCGGTGAGGATCGCGCTCAGCGCGCCGAACAGGCCCATGTCGTGGTAGAGCGGCAGCCAGGTGGCGCCGTGGTCGCCGACCCCCAGCCCGATGCCGTCGGCGATGGCCGCGGTGCCGTGCACGACGTTGCGGTGGGTCAGCACGACGCCCTTGGGCACGGCGGTGCTGCCCGAGGTGAACTGGACGATCGCCAGGTCGGACGGCGACACGTCCGGCAGCGCCACGCCGTCGCGGGCCGATCGGACGAGCCCGGCGATGCCGTCGAACCGCAGCGCGGGCAGCACCGGCGCGAGCCGGCGGGTCAGGCCGTCGGCCCCCGCCCCGACCAGCACACGCCCGACGCCGGCCGCGCTCGTCACGGCGGCGATTCGGGCGGCGTAGCCGGCGAGGTCGCCCGCCGAGGTCGGCAGCGGCAGCGGGCAGGCGGCGGCGCCGGCCCGGCCGACCGCGATGACCGCGGTCATGAAGTCGGCGTTGTTCCGGCTGAACACCCCGATCCGCTCCCCGGGCGCCACGCCCTCGGCGACCAGGGCGCGGGCGAGCGCGGTCGTACGCGCGGCGAGCGCGGTCAGGGTGAGCCGCTCGGCCGAGGAGGGGAAGCTCACGGCGATGTCGGGCCCGGTCGCGGCCGCCTCGTCGAGGGCGCCGGGCAGCGTCGTGCCTCGCATCAGATGCTCTCCCGTTCTGGGCAGGTGTCCGGTGCGGTGCAGGTGTCAGGTGCGGTGCAGGTGTCAGGTGCGGTGGNCGGACGTGGTCGCACGAAGGCGGGAAACAACAGGCGGCCGGGGAAACTCCCGGTCCGGCCGGACGGCGGCGGAGCCTTTCGACCGGTCTTCCGGACCGCTCGATGTCGCCTCCGCAAGCCTGACAATCCGACGCCGGCGGGTCAACGAAAGAGCCATCTCTCCAATCGATCCATCGCCGGGGACAATAAGCAGGACGAATCGGCCGAAGGTTACCGCGAGAGAAATACGAGGAGGCAGGTTATCGCGGTTCACCGGATATTCCGAACATCAACCCCGCGGAGTCGACGCGAGTTCGGCCGTTGTTTNCCACGTGGCCCGCACGCCGCGGCCGCGACTCGGCGACACGGGTCCATCGATGCGGATAACGTGTCCGGATATTCGACCCCGTCCGGAACAGAACCCCGTCCGAAACAGAGAGGTGCAGCGGTGGAGCACAACGGCATCAGCGCGCAGGCCGAGGTCGCCAAGCGCATCGACGATCTTCGCGTACTGCTGGAACACGGCCTCGCGGAGGGGGTCGGCGTGGGCCACTCACTGGGCGTTCGGGTGCGGACCCTCGAGGTGGGGCGGACGGTCTGGACGCTGCAACCGTCGCCGGCTGCGGCCAACGCGATGTTCACGGTGCACGGNGGCGTCATCGCGACGCTGATGGACACGGCGATGGGCAGCGCCGTGTACACGAGCCTGCCGGCCGACCTGTTTTACACGACGTTGGAGCTGAAGGTGAATTTCGTGCGGTCGGTGAATCTCGACGCGGCGGCGCTGGAATGCGTCGGCCGGACGGTTCACGTGGGGCGCCGGACGGCGACGGCCGAGGCCCAGGTCACGAATTCCGCCGGCAAGCTCGTCGCGCATGGAAGCTGCACCTGCCTGCTGACCGCCGCGGCCTGAGGTCGGCGGGCTGAAGTGGTGGTGGCGCCGCCGGTCGCCAGAGCCGGCGACGCCACCGGAACAGCGACGCGGATCGCGCTGTTCGCGCTGTTCGCGCCGACGGGTCAGGCCGCCGCGGGTCCGACCGCCGTGCGGATCATTCCCTTGGTGCGCATGAGAACCTCGCCGAGATACCCGTCGTGTGGAATTCCCGGGCGCAGCCAGGTGGTGGGATTGTCGCCGAGATAGAGATTGATGATCGACGGTTCGTCGAGCAGTGCGTCGATCAGCTCGGCGCGGGTGGTCATCGCGGTGAGGACGAGCGAGTCGCGCAGCGGGGCGATCCCGTCCGCCGACTGCCACGGCCCGACCCAGACGCAGGGAAAGGGAAGTTCGACGCCGAGCTGCGCCGCGCCGCTCGAGTCGACCAGGTGCACGGCCGGCCGCAGCACCGCACCGCCGGAGGGCAGCTCGTCGACGATGGTGTCGCCGCCGAGCAGCGGCCGGGCGTCCCCGGCGACCTTGTGCAGGTACTGGTCGACCTCGACCACCGACGCGGTCGGCGCCACGGTGAGAGTGGCGTCGGGATGGTCGGCCGGCAGGCTCGGGATCCGCCCCAGCCGCTCGGCGAGCGCGCGGGCCAGCGGTTCCGGGTCACCCTCGACGAGCACCGCGCTCGCGCAGGTGCAGGCCGTCCCGCCGAGGTGGCTGACCGAGTCGGCGATGATGTCGATCTTCTCCCGCCAGTCGACGTCCGCCGTGACGAGGATCTTCGAGCGCCCCGGGCCCTGGGTGAGCACGGTGGGGATGGCGCTGTACTTGTCGACGACGTCCTGGCCGCCGTAGACGATCGCGTAGTCGGCCTCGGCGATGATCACGTCGGCGACGTCGTGGTCGGTGGGCAGCAGGGTCAGGGTCGCGGGCGGGAAGCCGGCCTGGCGCAGGGCCTCCACCAGCCGCAACGCCGTGTACGGCTCGCGGGTGGACGGGCGCACCACCACCTTGTAGCCCAGGGCGAGCGCCTCCGGCCACAGCCCGTGCACCGCCGGGGTGTTGCCGGCCGCGTGCACCGCGAACACCTCGCCGCGCCGTGCCCACACCGCCGAGCCCGCCCTGGTCCGCTCGTCGCGCCAGTCGCCGACGGCGCCCCGCGGCATCGCCAGCTCGACCGTGGTGCGCTGCGAGCGCAGCACGTCGACGATCCAGTCGACCGACTGGCGCACCACCGCGCGCGGCACCCCCGACGCGGTCGAGACCAGCCGCACGTACTCGTCCGGCCCGAGGCCGCCGAGGGGCGCGGTCGCGAACAGCTCGGCAGCGGCGTCCAGGGCGTCGAGACGCTGCGCGCCCGCCAGCACCGGGGCGGCGCGCATCGCCGCGATGGTGCGGCGCACGTAGAGCGACGGCACCTGGCTGATCTCGCCGATCGGGGTGCCGGCCAGCGAGGTCAGCGGCCGGCGGTTGCGGCTGCGGTAGGGCCCGGTGGGCCCGAGCGCGTCGATGTGGAGGAACTCGGCCATCAGTAGACCCCCTCGATGACGGCGTGATCGTCGAACGTGGCGACCGGGCCGACGTCGGCCACCGAGCAGNCCAACCAGCCGGGGGGCGGTTCGACCGCGAGGGCNTGGTCGCGTTCGAGGTTGTTCGGGATCAGGGCGTACTTCGTCAGGTGGTTCATCACCACCTGGCCGCGTTCACCGAGGTTCACGTCGTCGCCGGTGGCGGGATCGACGACCCGGAACGCGATGTACGGGCTCGGCGAGTCGAACAGCGCGAGGCCGTCGAGCCCCTCCCCCGGGCGTTCCCGGGACATCCCGAGGATGGTGGTGCTGCCGTACAGGCCCTTGAGCGGGATGCCGGGGAAGACCTCCGTCTGGAAGATCTCCCGGGAGTCGGNGTCCATGTGGGCGCCGCTCCAGCAGATGAACCGGACGTTCTTGCGGATCAGCGCGACGAGGTCGTCGCGGCGCGCCATCCGTTCGAGCAGCGGGGGCGTGGTGATGAGGATGCCCACCGCCTGGGTGGTCAGGATGTGCGCCGCCTGGTCGATGATGTGCTCGGCGTAGAGGTCCGCCGCGCCGGGCCCGTCACGCTCGATGAGCCGCTTGATCCACCGCGGGTCGAGATCGACGGTGAACCGCACGCCGTCGTGGCGCCGCGCGCGGCGCGCGGCGAACGCACCGAACATGTGCGGGCCGCTGGGGGCGACGGCCAGCACGTTCGCCGGCCCGAGAGCGGCGTAGTGGAACTCGTCCCAGCCGAGCGCGAACTCCATCCAGCGGTCGAACATGACGAACCGCTTCGGCGACCCGGTGGTCCCGCCGCTCTCGTAGACGCCGGCGATCACCCGGTCCTCGCCGGTGAGCCCGNGCGGGATCAGGTCCTCGACGGGCACGTCTCGGAACTCGTCGACGACGTTCGGGAACAGCCGCAGGTCGGCGAAGGTGCGCACGTCCGCGATCGGGTCGAACTCGAGGCTGCGCGCCCGGCGCAGCCAGAACGGGCTGCCCGTCGACGCGGTGAAGTGCCAGCGCATCAGGGCGGCGATGTACTCGTCGGGGTCCACGGCGGGGTACGAGGCGGGGTTCCCGGCGGGGTCTGCGGCCCGGGGAAGATCGAGGACGGGGGAACTCATGCGCTGCCTCCGCGGGCACGTCGGTTACCTCGGCGAGGCCAGCGACCTCGGCGGGCCCATCGTCACCCGCCCCCCGGCCGCCGCAGGCCCGGCCGGCCCCCTCCCGATCGGGCAATAGGAAGTTCCGCGCGCCCGCGCACCGTCCCGGGGTCCGCGAACCGGACCGCCATGGCCGCTGACCTCGGCGCCGGCCACGNCGTCGAGGGTCGCCTCGGCCGGGCGGCGATCGCTTACCGACCGAAACCCTCGGCATTGTGTTTCTTCCCATCGAGCTCCCGGTCACCCTCGCCTGACGATCGCGCGATTGTCGCACCATAACCTGGACCGGAACACCAGTGGGTCACCGGACGGTCACCTCCCGTGNGCCGCATGAGTGAACCACGCCGGACCCGATACTCCTTTCCTTCGCTTGCGTCCGGACTATGCATACCGGTATAGCTGACGACGTCATCAATCGACGGGAACGGATGCCATGATCAGGAGAACCTGTTTCTCGGTACCGGGATTAGCCGCCCTGTGCGTGCTTCTGCTGGTGGCCGGCAGGATTCCGGACCGCGTGGTGCCGGGACCGCCGATGCAGCCACGAGCCGACGCCGCAATCGCNGCCCCCCAGGTCAGCGAGGACGACAGTTCGCTGCAGATCGACCTGGACATGGACGGAGACTACGACACGAGTCTCCTTCAGCAATGGGTGAACCAGATCGACGGGCAGAGCGCACGCCTGAGCGACGCCATCAGGACGGACTTCGACGCGTATCGCCTCGGGGTACCGCTCAACGAGATACCCGACCCGTGGGTGGACTTCGACGGCAGCGTGACCGTCACCGACACCGGTCTCCGTCTGACCATACCGAAGAACGAGGTCAGCACTCAGATCACCTGGTGGCTACGGATGATCGCGCAGGCCGTCGGCATCCTCAGCGCCCTCGCGGTCCGCATTTCCTGCTACGCCTTCTTCAGCGTGGGCGCGGCGCTGGCCGGCCCGGTCTGCGCGGCCCTGGGCGGCTTCACCGGCACGATGATCTATCAGGCATTCGTCATCTTCGTCGACGGCAAGCAGACGGACCCGGGTGAGTGGGCGAAGGCGCTGNCCGCCGCCACGGCGGTGGCGCTCGGCGCGACCGCGTGGGAGAAGGGGCTCAACAAATTCGCCAAGGAACAGATGCGCCCGCTGTACGAGAAGTTCTCCACCTGGGTGGGGAACATGGCAACCACGATGAAGAGCTGGGCCGGCCAGACCGCGCTCAACGCCCTGGATTCGATCAAAAACAACCTCCAGAGATTCGCCGATCTCGTCGGCGCCGCCTTCGAGGACGCCTTCAACGCCATCACCAGACCCACCGACTGGCCGGCGGACTCCGTGAAGGTCATGGTGGTGGGCGACTCGCTGTCCCAGGGTGCCGAGGGCGACTACACCTGGCGTTACCGGTTGTGGCAGTGGTTCGCGGCCAACGACGTCACGGTCGACTTCGTCGGTCCCTACTCCGGCACCAAGCCACCGCAGGCGCCTTCACCGCCCACCCCACCTCCGCTGCTGGGATCCGACTCGGCGGGCACCGCCCAGAATCCACCGCCCCCGGATTCCCCGGAAGGTTCCTCCGGCGGGGATGCCTCGGGGGCATCCGGCCAGTACGCTGCAGGGGTCGGGACATTCGACAGCGACCATTTCGCCGCCTGGGGCCGCCAGATCGCCCAGGACAAGACTCTCATCCGCCAGGAAGTGGCGACCTATCAGCCCGATCTGGTACTGGTCGCGCTCGGTTTCAACGACATGGGCTGGTTCGCCAGCGACGCCGACGGCACCCTCGACAGCATGAAGACGCTGGTCGACGAGGCCCGCGCCGCCAAGCCGGGTATCGACTTCGCACTTGCCGACGTCCCCCAGCGCAGCGACATCGGCCGCCCGGACCTGGTCACCAACACCACCAGGTACGACGGCCTGCTCGCAGACGCGGTCCCCACCTGGTCCACCGCCGCCTCGCGGGTCGAGCTGGTCGACTGGAGCACCACCTACCAGTGCGGCACGGACAGCTGCCCGGCCGGCTACGACGGGCTGCACCCCAACGCCCTCGGCGAATACCAGCTCGCCCACGCCTTCGAGGAAACCCTGCACGACAGCTACGGCCTCGGCGCCAGCGTGCCCGCCGTCCCCGCCCAGGTGCCGACCCGCCCCACCCCCGTCCCCTCGAACGTCACGGCCGAGTCGAGTCCCCTCGGTGTCACCGCCACCTGGGATCCCGTGTTCGGCGCCCTCGGGTACACCATCCGGGTACGCGCCGGCGGCGCCGCGGACTGGAACGAGGTGCAACTCGCGGCGAACCGGTACGACACCACCTGGACGACCGACGGCCAGCAGTGGGAGTACCAGGTCCGCACCTGGAACGGCGATGCCCGCACCTCCGACTGGTCGGCGACCGTCTCCGCGACCGCCCACCCACAGACCGCGCCACCACCGAGCGACATCGCCACCCACGGCACCCCGACCGGCGTCGATGTCACGTGGACCGCTCCGACGGGTCCCTACACCGACACGATCGATCGCTACGGCCTGCTCGTGTTCGACGACGACACCGCCGGCGCGTACGTCATGACCTTCGGCGTGCGAGGCACCTCGGCCCACGTCGACGACCTGACGCCCGGCCACCATTACGAAATCGCCATGAACACCTGGAACGCCGCCGGCGGCGGCATACCGTCCGGCGGCCCGTCGGTTCTCGTCGGCTGATCACACCCTCGGACGCGGAGGGGGCCGGCCCTGGCAGTGGCGCGCCGGCCTCAGGGCTTGCGAGCCAGACCGCCGTAGCCGCTGACCTCGGCGTCGGCCACTCCTCCGAGGGTCGGGTCATCCGGGCGCCAGCGCTGGGCGGCCACCACGCCCGGCTCGACGAGCTCCAGCCCGGCGAAGAACCGCTCCACCGCCGGCCGGGCGCGCATGGTCATCGACACGCCGCGCGCCCGGTAGGTCGCGGCCAGCTCCTCGGCGCCGGGGTCGAAGTCGGCGGTGGCGTGCGACAGGGCGAGGTAGCTGCCGGCGGGCAGCGCGTCGAGCAGCCGGGCGGCGATCCCGTACGGGTCGGCCTCGTCGGGGATGAAGTGGAAGACCGCGATCAGCGACAGCCCCACCGGGCGGGTCAGGTCGAGGGTGTCCCGCAGCTCGGTGGAGGCGAGAATCGCCTCCGGCTCCCGCAGGTCCGCGTCGATGTAGGCGGTCCGGCCCTGCGGCGTGNTGGCGAGCAGGGCGCGGGCGTGCGCGAGCACGATCGGATCGTTGTCGGCATACACGATCCGCGCGTCGGCGGCGATGCCCTGGGCGATCTCGTGCAGGTTCGGGGACGTGGGGATGCCGGTGCCGATGTCGAGGAACTGCGTGATCCCTCGCTGCGCCGCGAGGAAGCGGGTCACCCGCCGCAGGAAGGCCCGGTTCTCCCGGGCACCGGTCCGGGCCGTCGGGAAACCGATCAGCGCCTGCTCGGCGGCGGCGCGGTCCGCCGGGAAGTTGTCCTTCCCGCCCAGGAAGTAGTCGTAGATGCGGGCCGAGTGCGGCTGATCGGTCTTCAGATCGATCGGCGCCCGGTCGATCTCGACCACGCTGTTCCACCACTGCCCGGAATCGTCACGATCCTGCACCTCACCCACGCCAGCCCCGTGCCTCTCGTCCGCCGTATCCCTGAACAAACAGTCGCTCTGCGCATTATCCCGACGAAATGGTCAGGCGGTGACGGCGAGGTCCTTGAGGGCGACGGCGAGGTCGGTGAACCGCGCGGCGTCCACGACCGCGTCGGCGGCGATCAGCCGGCGGGCGGCGACGGCGTCCATCGGGCGGTTGACGGTCGCGATCGCGGACAGGCGGCCGTCGGGGGCGAACCAGCCGACGGACCAGCCGGGCGCCCGCTTGGCCTCCGGCGCCGCGACGGCGCCGGGATCCCCCCGCCACACCAGCGTGTCCCCCGCCCCCGCCAGCCCGACGACCTGCACCATCCGGCCGAACTGCTCCGACCAGAAGTAGGGCACCGGGTCGTAGACCGCCTCGCCCCCGAGCAGCGTGGTGGCGGCGACCGCGGGGCTGCCCTGCGCGCAGTCCCAGTGCTCCACCCGCAGCCGCCGGTCGTAGCGCCGCGACCACCACGCCGCGCAGTCCCCGACCACTACCACGGGCGGACCATCCGACCCCGCGTCCCAGGAGGCGGCGAGATGCTCGTCGGCGACGACCCCACGGTCGAGGACGAGACCGGACTCGGCGAGCCACGCGGTGTCCGGACGCACGCCCACCCCGACGACGACCTCGTCGGCCGGCAGCACCGCACCGTCGCCGAGCACCAGCTCCTGGGGGCCGATCTCGCGCACCGACACCCCGAGGCGCAGGTCCACGCCCGCCTCGGCGTACCAGGCGACCGTCTGCCCGCCGACCTCGCCGCCGAGCGCCACCTGCAACGGCGACGCGGCCGCCTCGATCACCGTCACCTCGGCGCCGATCTTCGCCGCGATCGTCGCGACCTCCGCGCCGATCCACCCCGCACCCACCACGACCAGCCGGACGCCGGGCTTGAGCGCGTCGCGCAGCGCCCGGGCGTCGTCGATGGTGCGCAGCACCCGCTGCGGCCCGTCGCCCGGCAGGGTCACCGGCGCGGCCCCGGTAGCGAGCACCAGCCCGTCGTAGGCGACCGGGCCGGCGTCCGTCTCCACGACCCCGGGCCGCAGCCCGGTGGCCCGCCGGCCGAGCTGGACCTCCACGCCGCCGAGGTCGAGCGGCAGGGTGGTCTCCTCGGTCCGGCCCGACAGCACGCCCTTGGACAGCGGCGGCCGGTCGTAGGGCGGGTGCTCCTCCGCGCCCAGCAGCACGATGCTCCCGGTGAACCCCTGCGCGCGCAGCTCCACCGCCGCCCGCCCGCCGGCGAGCCCCGCCCCCACGATGACGATCCTGTCCATGCAGCCAGAGCCCTCCACGGCCGGGGCGGGCCAGCGCCCACCGACCCGGCCTCCCGGGGCCGGACGCCCAGAACTCTAGTGGCACCCGGTGCCAGAGAAAAGGTTGATCCCCGCCGAGCCGAGCGTTCCACGTGAACAGGCGCGTCGCGGGCAAGGCTGACACAATCTGCCACCGGCGCCAGTGCCCGCACAGGGCGGGCGTCGTCGCCGAGTGTGAACGACGGGAGTCGCCGCGTGTCGAACAGCCCGAGCCTGCCCTCCGCCCAGCCCTGGCGGCCCGACGTCACGGAGCTGGCCAGCTACGGCCCGTACGCCCGGCCGGCGCCGATGCCGATGCGCTGGGACGAGGTCACGGCGCCCTGGTTAGGCGCGATGCTGGCCAACCGCTACCCGGGCATCGAGGTGACCGACCTGCGAACGGTGGAGCTGCGCAGCACGCACACCACGAAGGGGCGGGTCGCCGTCACCTACAACGAGGTCGGCCGGCGGGCGGGCCTGCCCGAGCACCTGTGCCTCAAGGCGAACTTCACCGGCCGCGCGAACCCCATGGACATCTGCCAGGTGGAGGCGCGCTTCTACCACGAGCTGGTCGAGGGCACCCGGATCCCGGCGCCGCGGTTCTACTACGCCGACTGGGATCCCGACGGCAGCGGCCAGGGGCTGGCGGTCCTCGAGGACCTCATCGAGCTCGGCGGCGAGTTCGGCAACAGCTACCAGCACATCGGCGTCGACGCGGTCGGCCGGGCGCTCGACGACATGGCCGTCCTGCACGGCAGCTACTGGGCGAGCCCCCGGCTCGACGCGGCGAGCTGGCTGCCCACCTCGATGGACACGCGCGGTGACTGCGACCAGGCCCGCATCATGTGGTGGCTGGTCGAGGAGAACCTCGGCCGCGACGTCTACATCGAACGGCTGCCGGCCTGGATGGTCGCCGACCCGCAGCGCTTCCTGCGCGCCTACGACCTGCTCAACGAGTACGCCCGCGAGCAGACCGGGCCGCGCACGATCGTGCACGGCGACGCCTACCTCGGCAACACCTACCTGCGCCCGGACGGCCACCGCATCTGGCTGGACTGGCAGATGGTCCGCAAGGGGCACGCCTGGCGCGACGTCAGCTACTTCATGGTCGGCGCGCTCACCGTGGAGGAGCGCCGCGCCCACGAGCGCGAGCTGCTGGTCCGCTACCGGGAGGCGCTGCTGGCCACGGGCGCGCGTGACGTGCCGACCGCGGACGCGATCTGGGAGCAGTACCGGCGGTGGGCCATGTACGGGTTGCAGGCCTGGATGGGTACCAAGGACCACTGGGGGCAGGACAACCACACGATGATCGGACGCTTCTCCGTCGCGACCGCCGACCTCGACACCCTGGCCCTGCTCGAAGCCCAGGCCGGCTGAGGGGACCGCCGCCCACGGCCACGGCGGGCCGATCATCGAGACGGCGTGGTCGTTCTGGTTTGTCGCGCCCGCGGCCGGGTAGCCGGGCCGTGTGCCGTAGCTGCAGATCGGATGGTGTCCCTGCACGGTAAGGCGAGGAGGACGTTGTGACCACCTACGAGACCCGTCCGACGACGACCGACGCCGGAGTGCCCGTCGCCAGCGACGAACACTCGTTGACCGTCGGGCCGGACGGCCCACTGCTACTGCAAGACCACTATCTGCTGGAGCAGATGGCGAACTTCAACCGGGAACNCATCCCGGAGCGCCAGCCGCACGCCAAGGGCGGCGGCGCGTTCGGCACCTTCGAGGTGACCCGCGACGTCAGCGCCTTCACCCGGGCGGCGGTGTTCCAGCCGGGCGCCCAGACGGACGTGCTCATCCGGTTCTCCACCGTGGCCGGCGAGCGGGGCTCCCCCGACACCTGGCGCGACCCCCGCGGCTTCGCGGTGAAGTTCTACACCAGCGCGGGCAACCTCGACATCGTCGGCAACAACACGCCGGTGTTCTTCATCCGGGACCCGCTGAAGTTCCAGCACTTCATCCGGTCGCAGAAGCGACGCGCCGACAACAACCTGCGCGACCACGACATGCAGTGGGATTTCTGGACGCTGTCGCCGGAATCCGCCCACCAGGTCACCTGGCTGATGGGCGACCGCGGTATCCCGCGCACGTGGCGGCACATGAACGGCTACTCCAGCCACACCTACATGTGGATCAACGCGGCCGGCGAGCAGTTCTGGGTGAAGTACCACTTCAAGACCGACCAGGGCATCGAGTTCTTCACCCAGGACGAGGCCGACCAGATGGCGGCGATCGACACCGACTACCACCAGCGTGACCTGTACGAGCACATCCGGGACGGGGAGTTCCCGAGCTGGACGCTGAAGATGCAGATCATGCCGTTCGAGGACGCGAAGACCTACCACTTCAACCCGTTCGACCTGACCAAGGTGTGGCCGCACGGCGACTACCCGCTGCACGAGGTCGGCCGCCTCACCCTCAACCGCAACGTCAGCGACTACCACACCGAGATCGAGCAGGCCGCCTTCGAGCCCAACAACCTCGTCGCCGGCACCGGCCTGTCCCCCGACAAGATGCTGCTGGCCCGCGGGTTCAGCTACGCCGATGCCCACCGTGCCCGGCTCGGGGTGAACTACAAGCAGATCCCGGTGAACTCGCCGAAGGTCCCCGTCCACAGCTACTCCAAGGACGGCGCGATGCGGGTGCAGAACGTCAGCGACCCGGTGTACGCGCCCAATTCGTACGGCGGCCCGGCGGCCCAGCCGGAGCTGACCGACGACGGCGGCCGCTGGCACGCCGACGGCGAGATGGTGCGCACCGCCTACACCCTGCGGCCCGATGACGACGACTGGGGCCAGGCCGCCACCATGGTCCGCGAGGTCCTCGACGACGCCGCCCGCCAGCGACTGGTCGACAACATCGTCGGCCACCTGCTCAACGGTGTCAGCGAGCCGGTCNTCGAGCGTGCCTTCGAGTACTGGCGCAACGTCGACAAGGAGCTCGGCGGCCGGATCGAGGCGGGCGTGCGGGCCAAGCAGCACCAGACCGATCCGAAGGCCGCGCACCAGGCCAACCCCGCCCGGTCGGACGCGCAGGCCAAGGCCTGAGCCAGGCGCGTCCGCCCCGCAGGTCCGTGGTTCCGCAGGTCCGTGGTTCCGGGGTTCGTTGCTCGACGCCGACGCCGAGCAACGAACCACGACCGGGGCGGGCGGTGCCGGGTAGCGTGCGGACCATGCCTCTCGACGTGACACCGCACCTGAACCCGGCCACCACCGCCATCGTGAACATGGAATGCCAGGAGAACCTCCTCGGCGACCGACCGTTACTGCCCGGCCTCGCCGAGTCCGCCCGGCGTACCGGCCTGCTCGACAACCTGTCCGCGCTGTTCGACGCGGGCCGCAAGGTGGGCGTGCGGATCTACTACTGCACCGACGAACGGCGCCCCGACGGCTTCGGCTTCGCGCACAACACGTTCGTGAACCTGCGGGCGTCGTCGGCCGCCGGCACCACCGGGGGCCAGGGCCCGGTGATGCCCCAGATCGCGCCGCGCCCGGAGGATGTCGTGTTCCGCCGGGAGCAGGGCCTCACCGGTTTCTTCGCCACCGGCCTCGACCAGTACCTGCGCAACACGAAGGTCACCACCCTGATCGTCACCGGCGTCTCGTTGAACATCGCGGTCCTGGGGACCGCGATCGAGGCGATGAACCTCGGCTACACCGTCGTCGTCCCGCCGGACTGCATCGCGGGCGACCCGTACGAGTACGCCGAACATGTCGTGCGCTACACCATGCGCAACATCGCCTTCGTGGTGCCCTCCCCCACCATCACCGCCGCCTGGCGCTGACCACCCGGCTCCGGGAGTCTGCCGCGCCGGTTAGCCCGGGCCCGACCGGAGACACCTACCGCAGGACCGAGCCGTGGCGGTGAGTCCGAGCCGTGGCGGTGAGTCCGAGCGAGGGAGGCGTGGCATGAGTGACGTCAGAACCGAGACCATCACCGGCGGTCGGGTGGTCGGGACGCAGGCCGGCCCGAGTCCGATCGGCATCTACCTGAACGACCACCTCGCCGGCGCCACCGCCGGGCTGCGGCTCGCTCGCCGTACGTCGACGGCCCACCGCGGAACACCCTTCGGCGACACGCTGGCACGGATTGCCTCGGAGATCGCCGAGGACCGCGACGCGCTGCTCGAGTTCATGCGCGCCCTCGGCGTTCCCGAGCGGAAGTACAAGATCGCCGCCGGCTGGATCGCCGAGGCGGCGGGCCGACTGAAGTCCAACGGTCGGGTCGTGCGCCGCTCCGCGCTGAGCACGGTGGTCGAGCTCGAGACGCTGCGAATCGGGATCGCGGGCAAGGCGGCCGCCTGGCGCACGCTGAGTGCCGTCGCCGACCGCTACGACCGGCTCGACCAGGACCGACTCGACGTGCTGCTCGAGCGGGCCCGCAGGCAGGCCGACGCGCTCGACGACCTGCGGATCGCCACCGCCCGGGCCGTGTTCGGGGACGGGGACGGGGACTGACGCGGGGGCCACGGTGACCGGCGTCGTCCGGCGGACGAGCCAGCGGACCAGCGGCGGGGTCAGCAGCACCACGAGGACGAGACGGAAGCTCTGGACGGTGGAGACCACACCGACGTTGATGTGGGCCACGGTGGCGGTGGCAAGCACCGCGTTGATGCCGCCCGGGGTCGTCGCCAGGTAGGACTCCAGGAACGGGATGCCGATCATCCTGGCCAGCACCCAGGCCAGGCCCGCGGAGCCCAGGCAGACCAGGGCGATGCAGCCGCACAGCGACGGCAGCACCCGGCGGATCTCGCGCACCGAGTCGCGACTGAAGCGCAGGCCGACGTCAAGCCCGACAAGGATGAACACCAGGTCACGCAGCGGGCCCGCGGGAGCGAACCCCGGCCCGACGGCGATCGAACCCACCACCATCCCCAGCAGCATCGGGCCCAGCAGCGCCGGCGCCGGCAGCGCGAGGCGGCGCCCCGCGCGGGCCCCCAGCAGGCAGACCCCGGCGAGGAACGCCAGGCCGAGCAGTTGGCTGGAGCCGTCGACGAGGTGCGCGAAGGCCGGGAAGGATCCCGGGTGCGGGCGTCCCACCGTCCCGTGGGACACGGCGACGACGGCGGGGGCCGTCAGCGCGACGAGGCCCACCCGCAGGTACTGGCTCAGGGCCACCAGCCGGCTGTCCGCCCGCAACTCCTCGGCGCAGGCCACGATCGCGGCCGAGCCGCCCGGCATCATGCCGAGCGCCGCGTCGGTGAAGCTGCCTCGGCTGGTACGGCTGAACAGCAGGGCCGCCAGCAGGCAGAGCGCGATGGTCGCCAGCGTGACCACCGTCAGGGGAAGCGCCGTGCCCAGGACCGATCGCAGCTGCGAGATGTTCAGATAACTTCCCATCAGGACGCCGAGGACGGCCTGGGATCCGCGGAGGGCCGGGGCCGGGAGATTCCGCCGGACCATCCCGCCGAGGGCGAGAGCGGCCCCCACCAGCAACGGGACGACGAGCTGCGGCGCGGGCACCCCGACGATTTCCCCGATCTCGCCGAGGAGATAACAGGCCATTACGAGCAGAATCCAGGCGCCAGCGCTGTTCGCGCGACACCGGAACGAAGGCAGAGTTCCTTGCACCCGGCCCAGGCTACGGCGACCGGATGTGAAACCTGTGAATGCAGAAAAGGTAGTTACCCAGGCAGACCATTCCAGCCCGCCACGATGGAGCCAGAACGTATGGCCCGAAGGTCGGAAAAAGCGGACTCCAGTCCTGGTCCGAGCCTGCGTCGTCGCCCTCACACGCTCTTCACACCCCCGGCGTGATGTTCTGCAGGCGGTTCCATCCGTCGAGCTCGCGTCGAAGGAGAGGTGCGGGAGCGGTGCCCGGAGCGATAGCGGTGGTCGAGGACGATCCGGCGCTGCGGCGCGTCCTCGTCCGCGGACTCGAGGCGGCGGACTTCCAGGTCGTCTGGGCGGTCCGCGACGGTGCCTCCGCCCTCGGCCAGGTCGCCGCCATCGCGGCCAGGCCCGACGCCCTCGTGCTGGATCTGGGCCTGNCGGACATGGACGGGATGGACGTCGTCAGTGCTCTGCGCGACCGCGGCGTCGAGGCACCCGTGCTGGTGCTGACGGCACGCGATGCGCTGCCCGACCGGCTGCGCTGCTTCGCCCGCGGGGCCGACGACTACCTGACCAAGCCGTTCGCGTTCGCCGAGCTCGCCGCCCGGCTGGACGTGCTGGTCCGGCGCCGCCGACCGGATGCGGGCGGCAACGCGATCGCCCTGGATCCGCTGCGTTTCCGCCTGGGCAGCGGCGGGACGGCCGTTCCCCTGAGCCCGACCGAATACCGCCTGCTGGCGACCCTGCTGGTGCGCCGCGGGGAGGTCGTCCGCCGGGAGACGCTGGTCTGTTCCGCCTGGCCGGCCGGCGCGATCGTGCGGGAGAACACCCTGGACTCCTATGTGACGAGGCTGCGGCGCGCCCTGCGGAGGGCGGCGGTCGACGCCCGGCTCGACACCGTCCGCGGGATCGGATACCGGCTGCACTGACCCGTCCGCCGTCCGCCGTTCGCCACCCCGACCGCCGCCCGCCGCCCGCGTCTCAGGCCTGCGTCGTCCTCCCCGGCAGGCCCTCGGGGGCGATCTCGTCCCGGCGCCGGACCGTGAGGTAGGCGACGAGCCCGACGATCGCGACCAGGAAGATCACCGTGGTCCCGACCGTGCCCAGACCGAGCCCGCCCTCGTCCCGCGGCTGGGACAGCAGGTCACCGGCGGAGGCTCCGAGCGGCCGGGTCAGCACGTAGGCGATCCAGAAGGTGACCACGGCGTTCACGGCGAGGGCGAACCGAGCGGCCGCCACGGCGGCGATGGCCGCGGCGAACACGAGCACGGATACTCCGTAGCCCAGGTTCAGCTTCTCCGCGACCAGGTCACCCGCGGCCGTGCCCAGAGCGAAGGTGAACAGGATCGCCAGCCAGTAGAAACCCTCCCGCCGCGTGGTGTAGATGGTATGGATCGACAACGTCCGCTCGACCGCGAACCACGCCGCGAACGTCGCGGCCAGCGCGACGGCGAAGACGGCGGTGGTAACTGCCAGCGGCACGCCCGCGTTGTCGGTCAGGTTGTCGGTGATGAGCGTGCCGACCACGCTGATCAGGACGACCGCGAGCCAGTAGACCCAGGGAATGTAACGCTCCAGCCGAAACTGGAAGAACAGCGCGACGACCAGCAGGGCGCCCATCACGTAGGTCGTGGCGGTCAGGCCCAGGCCGAGATTCGAGTTGAGAAAGTCCGCCGCGGTCTCACCGATCGTGGTGCAGAGGACCTTGATGATCCAGAAGAAGATCGTGACCTGTGGGACCTTGTTCAACGTCGTCCGGCCCCATGGTCCCGCCCGGCCAGTCACAGCAGTCATGCCGCGAGGCTCGCAGTCCGGACCTGACGATAACCTGACTGCGTCTCCCAGGAACCTGACTGCGTCTTGCGGGAACCTGACTGCGTCTCCCGGGAACCTGACTGCGTCTTGCGGGCCTACAGGCCGAGGTCGCGGGCGATGAGCATCTTCTGCACCTCGCTGGTGCCCTCCCCGATCTCGAGGATCTTGGAGTCCCGCCAGTGCCGGGCCACCGGGTACTCGTTCATGAACCCGTAGCCGCCGAAGATCTGGGTCGCCTCCCGCGCGTTGGTGACGGCCGCCTCCGAGGAGAACAGCTTCGCCATCGCGGCCTGCTTCTTGAACGGCTGGCCGGCAAGCATCCGGGAGGCCGCGTCGTAGTAGGCCGCCCGCGCGACGTACGTCCGGGTCTCCATCTCCGCGATCTTGAAGGCGATGGCCTGGTTGCGCCCGATCGGCGCGCCGAACGCCTCCCGCTGTCTGGCGTAGCGCACGCTCTCGTCGACGCAGGCCTGGGCGAGCCCCACCGACAGCGCCGAGATGGCGATCCGCCCCTCGTCGAGGATGCTCAGGAAGTTCGCGTACCCGCGGCCCCGCTCGCCGAGCAGGTTCTCCGCCGGCACCCGCACGTCGTCGAACGTCAACGGATGAGTGTCGGAGGCGTGCCAGCCGACCTTCGAGTAGGCCGGCTGCGCGGTGAAACCCGCGGTCGGCACCGGCACCAGGATCGCCGAGATCTCCTTGCGCCCGGCGGNGGTCTGCCCGGTCACCGCGGTCACCGTCACCAGCCGGGTGATGTCCGTGCCCGAGTTGGTGATGAACGCCTTCGACCCGTTGATGACCCACTCGTCACCGTCGAGGCTGGCGGTCGTGCGGGTGCCGCCCGCGTCGCTGCCGGCGCCGGGTTCGGTGAGCCCGAACGCGCCCAGCGCCCGTCCCGACGTCAGCAGCGGCAGCCACCGCTCCTTCTGCGCGTCGGAACCGAACCGGTACACCGGCATCGCGCCCAGCCCGACGCCGGCCTCCAGGGTGATCGCCACCGACGAGTCCGCCCGCGCCAGCTCCTCGATCGCCAGGCACAGGGTGAAGTAGTCCGCCCCCTGCCCGCCGACGGCCTGCGGGAACGGCAGGCCGAACAGTCCCATCTCCGCCATCTGCGCGACGACCTCGTACGGGAAGGTCTTCGCCTCGTCGTGCGCCNCCGCCGCCGGCGCCACGACCTCGCGGGCGAACTGTTCGACGAGCTTGCGCAGCGACTCCTGATCCTCGCTCAACCGGGTGTCGGGCATGATGTCCTCCTTCAGGATTCGGCTGCGGGATCCGCTGGGGAATTCGGCTTCGGGACTGGGCTTCAGCTTCCGGCCGGAGCCGGGTCGACGACGGCGAGCACCGCGTCGAGGGTGACCTGCTCGCCGATGCCGACGAGGACGTCCTTGACCCGGCCTGCGACCGGGGCACCGACGGTGTGCTCCATCTTCATCGCCTCCACGACGACCAGCGGCGCGCCGGCGGCCACCTCGTCGCCGGCGGCGGCGTGCACCGCGATGACGGTGCCGGGCATGGGGCTGCGGGCCTCGCCGCCGTCCTCGACGGCGGCCGCGGCCGAGCGGCGGCGGTGTTCGGACACGGGCCACGCGGCGCCGTCGGCGCCCAGCCAGAGCGTGGCACCGTCGGCGACGGCCCGCCACCGGCGGGTACGGCCGGCCAGCGTCACCACCAGCTCGCCGCCGGCCGCCAGCCGGCTGCCCGGCCCATCCGCGCCCGCCCCGACCCACTCCACGGCGGCCGGGATCGGCTCGCCGCCGTCGACGGCGACCAGCGCGTCCCCGGGGGTGCCGCGCACGCCGACCTCGACCGGTTCGGCGAGGCCCGCGGCCGTGATCGTCCAGTGCAGCGACGAGTGCTCGCCGGGCCGCCATCCGCTGGGGACGTCCCAGGGGTCGACGAAGGGCGTGTCCGGCGTCAGCTCCAGCAGGCGGGCCAGCGCGTACACGGCCGGGAGGTCGGCCGCGCCCGGGGCGGCGGCGACGAGCGCGTCGAGGTCCCGTTCGATCAGGCCGGTGTCGAGCCGGCCGGCGCGGGTGTCCGGATGGTCGAGCAGGGCCCGCAGGAAGCCGACGTTGGTGGTCACGCCGAGCACGCAGGTGCGGGCCAGCGCCCGGTCGAGCCGGTCCAGCGCGGTGTCCCGGTCCGGCCCGAAAGCGATGATCTTGGCGAGCATCGGGTCGTAGGTGGACCCGACGGTGGCGCCGAGGCGCAGCCCCGAGTCGACCCGGACGGCGGGCCCCGACGGCTCGTCCAGCCGCAGGACCCGCCCGCCGGTCGGCAGGAAGCCCCGCGCGGCGTCCTCGGCGTACACCCGGGCCTCCACCGCGTGGCCGGTCAGCCGGATGTCGGCCTGGGTGTAGCCGAGCGGTTCCCCGGCCGCGACGCGGAGCTGTTCGGCGACGAGGTCGATCCCGGTCACCAGCTCGGTGACCGGATGTTCGACCTGCAGGCGGGTGTTCATCTCCAGGAAGAAGAACTCCTCCGGGTTCGCCGCGGCGACGAGGAACTCGACCGTGCCGGCCCCGACGTAGCCGACCGAGGCGGCCGTGGCGACGGCCGCCGCCCCGATCCGCTCCCGCGTCTGCGGGGACAGCAGGACCGACGGCGCCTCCTCGACGACCTTCTGGTGGCGCCGCTGCAGGCTGCACTCCCGCTCGCCGAGGTGGACGGTCGTGCCGTGCGCGTCCGCCAGGACCTGCACCTCGATGTGGCGGGGACGGTCCACGAACCGCTCGACGAACAGGGTGTCGTCGCCGAACGCGGCGGCGGCCTCGCGGCGGGCACCGGCGATCTCCGCCCGCAGCCGGGCGGCGTCCGTGGCGACCCGCATGCCCTTGCCCCCGCCGCCCGCGGACGGCTTGAGCAGGACCGGGTAGCCGATCTGCGCGGCGGCGTCGACCAGGTCGGCATCCGTCATCGCCGGGTCGTCCCGGCCGGGCACCACGGGCACCCCCGCCGCGGCGACCGCGCGCCGGGCGGTGATCTTGTCACCCATCACCTCGACGGCGCGGACCGGCGGCCCGACGAACACGACACCCGCCTCGGCGCACGCCGCCGCGAACGCCGCGTTCTCCGACAGGAACCCGTAGCCGGGATGGACGGCCTGGGCCCCGGTGGCGACCGCGGCCGCGACCACCGCGGCGATGTTCAGGTAGGACTCGCGGGCGGGCGCCGGCCCGATCCGCACGGCGACGTCGGCCTCCCGCACGTGGCGCGCGCCCGCGTCGGCGTCGGAGTAGACCGCCACCGACTCGATGCCGAGTGCGCGCAGGGTCCGGATCACCCGGACGGCGATCTCCCCGCGGTTGGCCACCAGCACTGTCGAGAACATGCTCNCCCTCACATCCGGAAGATGCCGTAGCCGGGCGGGTCCATCGGCGCGTTGGCCGCGACCGACAGCGCGAGCCCGAGCACCGTGCGGGTGTCCCGCGGATCGATCACCCCGTCGTCCCACAGCCGGGCGGTCGAGTAGTACGGGCTGCCCTGCGCTTCGTAGCGCTCGCGGATCGGGGCGCGGAAGTCCTCCTCCGCCTCGGCCGGCCAGTCCTGCCCGCGGGCGGCGTACTGCTCGCGGCGGACGGTGGCGAGCACCGCCGCGGCCTGCTCCCCACCCATCACCGAGATCCGCGCGTTCGGCCACATCCACAGAAACCGCGGCNAATACGCCCGCCCACACATCGAGTAGTTCCCCGCACCGAAACTACCCCCGATCACCACCGTGAACTTCGGCACCCGCGCACACGCCACCGCCGTCACCATCTTCGCCCCGTGCTTCGCAATACCACCCGCCTCGTACTCCCGCCCCACCATGAACCCCGAGATGTTCTGCAGGAACACCAACGGAATCCCCCGCTGATCACACAACTCGATGAAATGCGCCCCCT